>JAJEAO010000057.1 GCA_022822745.1 Acidobacteriota bacterium | reverse complement strand
CCGGCTCGGGTTCAGGCTCGGGGGCAGGGGGTGGCGCCGGGGCCGGAGCCGGCGCCGGGGCGGGGGTTTCGTCCTCGCCGCAGCCCGAGAGCACAAGACCGGCACCCAGGAACACGGCAAGAAGGAGGACGGATCGGCTTCGAGGTTCGACGCAGTCCGCGGGCAGTCCGGAGCTCCGCCGGCTCAGCCCGGAATGAGCGCTCGGCGCGAAGGAAGGAGGGAACGGGCTGTAGAAAGCGCTGCCGGCGCAACGGTGGCGTGCTTGCGGCATTCCGTCTGACGCACGCGGAGCTCACGCCCAACGCGTCCCGCCAATCCTGATCGCTCCACCGCGAGCGGCCTCCTTCCGAGGTGAATCACGCTCTCGATGATCGTGGATGCGACACTCTCGGGTCGCGGGGCGGTTCGGGATCGGTGTCAGCCGCCGCGTGAACACTTGCAAGCACGAACGCGATGAAGACGACCAGGGCGCGGGTGTCGCTGAGCCTGCCTGTTTCTCCGAAAGCCGCCGCGGAGCGATATGCGCGGCGTGACGGGGTTTCGCTGAATCAGTTCATCGCCACGGCGGTCGTGGAGAAGGTCGGCGCCCAGGGCGCGGCGGCCTTCTTCGCGAAGCGAGCACATGGCGTGCGCGCGGCCGCGCCCATCGCGTTTCTCCGCTCCGCTCCGGATGTGCCTCCCGACGAGCAGGGCCGGCTGGAGCTCCGGTAGCGGCGGCGGACCGCCCGCGACTCCGAACCGGGCCTGCCGCTACGGCCGGGTTCCCTCGCCGGGCATCGCTGCGATGTCCTCCGACTACGGATCCACGGTTCGAGCGCCGGTCGCCTCGAAGTCGCGCGTGTTCCGCGTCACGATGGTGAGATCTCGCGACACGGCCACCGCTGCGAGGAACGCGTCCGGAAGGTGGTCGTCGAGCGGTCTCCCCACGCGTCGCCGAATCTCGAGGATTTCCGCGCAGCTTCGGCGTCGCCGGGACGCTCACTCCATCGGCGGCGCTTCGAGAGCCGCGATCGGAAACTCGGAATGTTGCGGCTCATCGGACTTCATCCCGCGGCCGCAGTCGCCGTCGTGGCGGTGGACGCCATGCTGTTCGGCGCCACCGCCGCCACTCTCGGCATCGGGTGGCTCGCGTCCATTCCGGTCGGGCTCGCCCCCGGCGTCGCCGTGACGCTCGTCCAGCGTTCCACGTACGGTCTGGCTAACAAGTCGATCTAGAATCGGATCATGATTCGGGTCAACATTTCGGAAGCGAAGGCGCGCCTTTCCGCACTTCTGGACGCGGTGGTCAAGGGAGAACAGGTGGTTCTGTGTCGTCGGAACGTGCCGATTGCCGAACTGCGTCCGCTCCCGCGGCGTCGGCGGCAGCCGCGGCGGGTGGGGACGGATCCGGGCCTGGTTGTGCCGGACAGCTTCTTCAACCCCCTCCCGGACGACCTGCTCGACGCGTTCGAGGGGAAGCCGAAGGGATGAAGCTCCTTCTCGACACGTGCACCTTTCTGTGGATGGCGGCCGATTCGCCAGCGCTCTCGGCGCGGGCGCGGCGCGCCTGCATCGATCCGGGTCACACCTTGGACCTGAGCGCGCTCTCGGCGTGGGAGATTGCCATCAAGGCCCGGCTCGGAAGACTCCACCTTCCCCTGGAACCGGGGGCCTACGTCCGCACGAGGAGGCGGATGATGGGGATTGAGCCGCTTCCGTTCGACGAGACCGACGCGCTTCACGATGCCGTGCTCCCGCCCCACCATCGGGATCCGTTCGATCGGGGTCTCGTCTCCCAGGCCATTCTTCACGGAATGACGATCGTGACGCCGGACCGAGCGCTGTCCGCCTATCCCGCCCCCATCCTCTGGTGAGTGAGGACATGAGCGATACGAGCGGGATGAGGCCGGTGCGGCGCATCAATCCAGCAGGACAGGCGCGTCAATCAGGATGAGACGCGAGCCTTGATCGAGGCGGGCACCGAGATTGTCGGGTCCGCGACGCCGTCTTGCACCGCCTCGAAGACTCAGGAGCGCCTTGGTCTCCCGGGCGGTTTGCACTCCGGCGTTCCATGGACTCGCCAGCCGCACGGAGCGCCCCGGTTCGGTCTTCCGGAGGGGCGCCATGGAGCGCCGCTCCACACCGAAGTCGTGGGCCTTCGCGAGCGCGTCGCGCGAATCGAGGCGAAGCTCGGCATCGCCGCCTGAGCGCCCGCAGCGGGCGGAAGGGCCCGGCGCCGCCGGCTGGGCGTGGCCGGTACGCTTGCTCCTTCGGCGGCGCTTCGAGAGCCGCGATGGGAGACTCGGAATGTTGCGGCTCATCGGACTCCATCCCGCGGCCGCAGTCGCCGTCGTGGCGGTGGACGCCATGCTGTTCGGCGCCACTGCCGCCACTCTCGGCATCGGGTGGCTCGCCTCCATTCCGGTCGGTCTCGCCCTCGGCGTCGCCGTGACGCTCGTCCAGCGCCGCGCGCCCGGGCACGACCTGGGGCTCGCCGTCGGCAAGGGGCTCATCGTGGCCATCCTCACCGCGATCCCGACCCCGCTGCCGTCGTTCCTGGTCGCGGGCGCCGGGGCTGCGGGGGCGCTCGATCTCCGGCGCTCCCGGAAGAGGAAGAGAAGGCTGCCCCCGCCGTCCCCCTGAGAGAATCGCCGCCGTCGCACCGCACAACCGGAGGAGGAGAGGCCATGTTCATTCATCGAGACCATCCAGGAACTGCCGTCTTCCTGCTCGCTCCGGTCCTGGCTCTCGCGGCCTCTGGCTGTGGCGGCGGTCGCGGGCCGAGCTTCGAGGTCACCTTCGATGCCGACCGAAGCGCCGAACCACTCGACGGGCGGCTCGTTCTGATGCTCTCCCGGGACGATGCCGCCGAGCCGCGCTTCCAGATCGTGGACGGCCCCGACACCCAGTTGGCGTTCGGTGTGGATGTCGAGGGCTGGGCGCCGGGCGAAGCGGTCGTCGTGGACGGCGATGCCTTCGGCTACCCGATCCGCAGCCTCGCCGACGTTCCTCCCGGGGAGTACCGGGTGCAGGCGCTCCTGAACCGCTACCAGACCTACGAGCGGGCCGATGGCCACACCGTGAAGCTGCCGCCCGACCAGGGTGAGGGGCAGCAGTGGAACCGGAAACCCGGGAATCTGCTCTCCACGCCGCGGACGATCGCGCTGGGAACGGGAGCATCCGCCGCGATCCCGGTCGCGCTCGACGACGAGATCCCTCCGCTCCCGGCGCCGCCCGAGTCCGAGTACGTGAAGCATGTGAAGATCCAGAGCGATCTCCTCACCGAGTTCTGGGGCGTTCCCACGGAACTCGGGGCGTGGGTCCTGCTCCCGCACGGCTTCGACGAGAACCCCGACGCGCGCTACCCGATCGCCATCTTCCACGGCCACTTTCCCTACACCTTCGGAGGCTGGCGGGAGGAGCCGCCCGATGCGGACCTGGAGTGCGAGTACTCCGCCCGGTTCGATCTCCCCTGCTACAACCGGATCCAGCAGGAGCACGCCTGGCAGCTTCACCAGGACTGGACCGGCCCCGACTTCCCGCGGATGCTGGTCGCCGAGATCCAGCACGCGAACCCCTACTACGACGACTCCTACGCGGTGAACTCGGAGAACCTCGGCCCCTACGGGGACGCCATCACCCACGAGCTCATCCCCGAGATCGAGCGGCGCTTCCGCGGGATCGGGGAGGGCTGGTCCCGCTTTCTCTACGGCGGCTCCACCGGCGGCTGGGAGGCGATGGCGGCTCAGGTCTTCTACCCCGACGACTACAACGGCGCCTGGGTCGCCTGTCCGGACCCGATCGATTTCCGGGCCTTCACGGTCGTGAACCTCTACCAGGACGAGAACGCCTACTTCCTCGACAGCCCGTTCAAGCGGACCGCCCGGCCCGGACGACGCGACGGTAAGGGCCACATCTCGGCCACCCTCGCGGAAATGAACCATCGCGAGCTGGTCCTCGGAACCCGGACCCGCTCCGGCCAGCAATGGGACGTCTGGGAGGCGGTCTATTCGCCGGTCGGCGAGGACGGGTATCCCCGCCGGATCTGGGACAAGGTCACCGGCGAGATCGATCCCGAGGTGGCGGCCTACTGGCGGGAGAACTACGACTTGACCCACATCCTCCAGCGCGACTGGGAGACGCTCGGCCCGCGCCTCGAGGGCAAGCTCCACATCTACGTCGGAGACATGGACAACTACTACCTGAACAACGCCGTGAAACTCACCGAGGAGTTCCTCGAGTCCACGACGGACCCGCACTACGGCGGCGAGGTGGACTACGGCGACGGCGACGAGCACTGCTGGAACGGCGACCACACCCGAGGCAACGGCTTCTCCCGGCTCCGCTACATCCAGATGTTCGCACCCCGCATCGTGGACCGCATCCTCGAAAGCGCCCCGACCGGCGCGGACACCACGAGCTGGCGCTACTGACCGCGGCCTTCCGGATCGGCGACGCACCGGCCTGGCGCGTCGCCCCGGGGTCGCGTGACACCACGGCCATCATCGCGCGCAGCGACGAGTCGCATGCGCGCGGCGAGTCCGGGCGGGCCTCCGCGGTGAACTCGGCGCGAGCGGTTCGGACTGTCAGCCAGCGCGTCGTCTCCGGCGCTGACCCTCAGTCCGGATACTCGCAACCGGAGTCTCGGGCACTCGAGCGCCAGCAGCCCGGGGTCCGGTCACCACCACTCCTCGCCGCCCTTCCGCACGCCCCAAGCGACTTCTCTGTGGCGATTCTCCCGGGTGATGGCGGCCACGAGCCTGCTCAGCTCGAACCGTCGTTCCACTTCGCCCTGGAAGGGGACGATCTCGCTGACGGTTCCATCCTCTTCTGGCGACGGCGTGCCGACTACGTCGCGGGTTCGGATGGTCAGACTCCCGCCCCGCCTTGCGACCGTCGTTCGGTTACGCATGAAGTTGACTCTCGAGTCCCGTTTCTGGCTGGACATCGTCGTCCAGCGTCACGGTCGTTCGCATGGCGGGGGCCGCCATGGCATCGGTTCGGATCGCGTCAGGATGCAACATGGCGCCGAGCCGAACACGCCTCCTTCTCCTGACCGGTGTCGCCGAGTGGACTATCCGCGGACCTGGCGGCCGTTCTCGTCCACGAGGTTGTAGCGGCGGGCGGCGTCGCGCCATTCGCCGGAGCGGATGAGCGCCTGGTAGTCGTCGCCGGAGAGCGATCGCTCGGCGTAGTTCGGCCAGGTGGCGCCGTCATGGATGTCTTGGAGACCCTGCCGCATGGCGCCGAGGGCGAGGCGCAGGAGCTGTCCGGCGTAGAGGACGAGAGGGACGCCGTTGTCGCGCAGCGTGGTGATCGGAGTGTCGTGGACGCTCGCGATGCCCCGTGGGCCGACGGGTACTGCGACGGTACGGATCCGCTCCGCTACAATTTACATGAATGGCTCGGCGAGAGACGTGACGGAATGCGCGGCGGAATTCCCGTGCTCCTCGCCCCACACTCGAGGTGACCGTTATTTTGCGACGTGGATCGACCTCGGAAAGGACTAATCTTCGCCAGATGACGAATCGACAAGAGGCGCCGCTACCGGATGTCGCATACTACTACCCTGCCCCATACTGGTGCCATAGAGAGAGTGATTGGATAAAATCCCTGCTCCTGTTCTTCGACCGGGTCGCGATCCTTCTGCCTGGCTACATGTATGGTCGACACGAACAGGCAGACCCAACACTCGTCAGGCCACTTGAGGAGCGCGGCCTGCTACAGATCCTGGAGCCCAATGATTGGGTGGATGAGGACATGGCCAACCGACTCGGTGCAGTCATTGTAGAACTACTGGCAAACGGAGCATTTGATGACTTGTCGAGGGACGTTCCCTTTCATGAACTGTCCCATTCTCGACTAGGGTATGCCGCCGACGTTGATCTTGCCGATTTCCTTGTCAAGGAACTTCAGGCGAAAGATCTCGCACGCCCGAGTGAGGACGGTGTTTCCGTCCCTCTTCACCCGATAGTTCGCACGACCATCCTCACCCTGCTTGGTCAGCTGTCGAGGGTCAGAGGATCCACGTGTGGCCTTGTCGTTCATCCTACAACAAACAGTCTTAGGGCCGTTGAGGATCTGATCACTACTCTATCGCGGGATGCGATGCCGTCACGGGCCAATGTGATAGCGCTGGATCTTGAACCCGTTGGCCTTAATCTATCGTCCATTCCTCTTGATGACGTACTCCAATTCCGTATAGAACGCCGGGACGCTCATCGAGCTTACTTGCGCGACTTGCAACGCTTCATGGCTGAGCTTTCCGTCATCAACGAGCCGACGCAGCGGGAGGCGCTTCTGATCGAGAGGCGTGAGGAACTCGCTGATGCGGCTCACGACATTCGTCGAACGAGCGGGCGAACGCTCAGGAGGAGCCTGTCGTCGTGGTCTCTCGGCTTGGCTGGGGCGGCGTGGGCGCTCACTACTCGTGACATTCTAGGGGCGGCGCTGTCCGCCGCTGGCCTCGCGCTGAACCTGTTCGGGGGTGCGGAGAGTGTTACAGCGTATTCGTATCTGTTTGCCGCGCAAGAAAGAATGGGAAGGAACTACAGGAAGTAACACGAGGCTCAAGGGAGATCGGCCGAGCGGTAGGGGATCGCCACCTCGGTACTCGTGACTAGGGTCTCCGTGAGCACGATGCTGCCGGGGCGCGAAAGGGGTGAGGCTCCCAGGTCGTCCTCGACGCTGAGGGTGTCACATTCTTCGACGGCGAATGGCTACTCATAGTGGGGTGCGACGACCAGTGAGATCGAGAGCGCGCGACGCCGCGACGAGGGCCGATTCCACGTGATCAGAATCCCAGAGGGAGATAATGGTCTTGCCGTCGCACTTCCAGAAATAGTTGGAGCCGACGACGAACTTCCGATCGGACCCGTCCTCCACAATGAGCGATAGGTCGCTCAAGTGATGATGGCCAATCGGCAGCAGGAGGGTGACGTGCGCCCGCCGCGCGAGCACTTCGAGAAAGAACCCCGGGGCGTGATACGAGATCTGTCCCTTTCTCTCGGACAGTTCGATGATTC
Organism: Acidobacteriota bacterium; assembly: GCA_022822745.1. Taxonomy (GTDB): domain Bacteria; phylum Acidobacteriota; class Vicinamibacteria; order Marinacidobacterales; family Marinacidobacteraceae; genus JAJEAO01. The sequence goes on along the minus strand of JAJEAO010000057.1, from coordinate 11,543 downwards.
CGGCGGCGGGACTCAGAGAGAGGAGCCCAGATCGGATCTGACCGAAGAGGCCCCTAGTTGTTCGGTCCATCGCGCTGATGGCGTGCTGAACGCCACGGTCCGCGGCTCTCCGCGTCTTCTGCTGGCGCATCACGTCCAGTCGCCACTGGAGTTTGACCTGGAGCGGTCGCCAGATCTTGAGGGCCCGATCTGCGAGTCGTTCTCCTCGGTTCCGCATCGCTGTCACGCCCCAACGCTGCTGATGCTTGATGTACTGGTTCAGGCGCAGCGGGCTGTCCTGGAATCCGTTCCCCATCGTGAGCTTCTCGGCGAACGAGCGGTTGGAGTACTCGGGGTTGTATCCGGTCAGAGTCAAGTTTCCGAGGCGTCCGATCCAGACATCATGAATCTCCTCGGCATCGTCCCCCAGATCCTGTTTCCACCTTGACGAAAGGTGCCGAGGCATGATGTGTTCGACCTGCAGGTTGTCGGTGCTGGCCGATTCTTTCCATCCGCGCTTCTCCAGGCTCTCGAGGAGAAACCTGCACCCATAAAGCCCATCAAGTTGTCTGGTGGTGAGTGCGTCACGGACCGCGGAGTCACTCGGAAAGTCATAGGAACTGGCAGACATGCCTACAGCGAGCGACTCCCGAGCGCGCTGAGGGTCGAGATCCCGGGCCATGCGTGCGAAAACACTCCAGTAGCTGCGCGTCTGCCAGCCGCAGATCATGCGGCGAAACAGATAACTTTCGATCAGATCGAGGCACGCATGAAGCCCCGGCTCGGACAGATGCCCGGCATCCTGGAACTCGAGCAACCGCGTGATCAGATTCGCAGGTGTGACATAGAGACGCCGGATGCGGGCCAGTCGCTTCTGGGTCTCTGGCGCGTCCGAACCGTACCCGAGGCGGAACGCCGCGTAGCGCTCGGCCGTATTTCTGAGAGTCCGAACCGCTCCCTCGACATCCCGGTCTTCGCATTGTATCTCTGACCACAGCTTCCGGAACTCGGGGTATGTTCGGTCAAGGCGGATCTGCTGCGTCACACGGCGCCGGAGCCCGACATAGTCGCGGAAGAACTGGCTCTGGTGCCCAGAGTCCCGGCCAAACGCCCGTTCGAGGGGCTCCCAGTGGTTCCGATAGAGCTCGGTCTGCTGGGAGACATCGAGCCCCATGAGTACGAAGTTCCGAATCTGGTCCGATTCGGCGAGAGCCAGTCCGGTCGAATTGAGGCTCTCGAAGATTGCCTGGACGTCGTCTCCGACGGCGCGACGCAGAATGACCTCGACGATCCGCAACCGGGTGATGCCCCGATGAATGCGCTCAGGAGAGTCTGCGTCGCCGACACGTCGCCGGAACCACTCGTAGGCGTGACGAATTCGAGGAGAAGGCTCGGCTGGAAGTCTTCTTCCGAGAACTATGCTCTCCAGCGTCGCATCATCCCGTCGCCGCAGCAGGAGCTTCCGTCGCTTGTGCTCCGAGAGGTACTCGTTCACGAGAAACCGTCCCGCGACCTGTTGAGCGCTGATTGGCGGTTGGGCCGGAGGCGTGGACTGTTCCAGGCTGTCGCGGAGCGCTGCCAGCAGCAGCGTCAGCGTCGTGAGGCGCTGCTGGCCGTCCACGACCAGCCACCGGGAGAGCGCGGCGCCTCCTCCCGGGGCGGACACCAGAACCACGGCGCCGAAGAAGTGCCTGCGTTCGTCACCCTGACTTGACGCGCCAATGCGCCAGACGTCGTCCCACAGCGTCTCCAGTTGCTCGTCGCTCCAACTGTAGTCGCGCTGGAACACCGGAATCACGAACTGCTTGGATCCTTCGATCAGGAGAGGGAAGTCGCAGTCCTGGGCCTTCATGAGGGTTCCTGTTGATCCGTCGCCGGGGAGTGCGCCGCGTCAACACGGCGCACCGGGGTCGCGGGGCGGGCTATCCGCGGATCTGGCGGCCGTTCTCGTCCACGAGGTTGTAGCGGCGGGCGGCGTCGCGCCATTCGCCGGAGCGGATGAGCGCCTGGTAGTCGTCGCCGGAGAGCGATCGCTCGGCGTAGTTCGGCCAGGTGGCGCCGTCATGGATGTCCTGGAGACCCTGCCGCATGGCGCCGAGGGCGAGGCGCAGGAGCTGTCCGGCGTAGAGGACGAGAGGGACGCCGTTGTCGCGCAGCGTGGTGATCGGAGTGTCGTGGACGCTCGCGATGCCCGGTCGGCCCGCAGGCCCGGCGACGGCGCCGATCCGCTCGGGGGGGAGGCCGGCGAAGAAGAGGAGATCGGCGCCCGCCTCGACGTAGGCGGCGGCGCGGTCCATGGCCTCCTGCTCGCCGAGACCCACCGAGACCGCATCGCAGCGGGCGACCAGGATCATGCCGGTGCTGCGGGCGTCGGCGGCGGCGCGGAGGCGGTCCACCATGACACCGGTGTCGAGGAGCACGCCGCCCTCGCCGAGGTGCTTCGCCTGGACGTGGTCCTCGATCATGACCGCGGCGAGTCCTCCCCTCTCGAAGCCCCGGACGGCGCGGCTGATCATGAGCGGGCTGCCGCCGCCGTCGTCGGCGTCGGCGAACACCGGAACCTCGACGCTGTCGGCGATCCGGGAAGCGACCTCGATCATCTCGGTGATGGAGGCGACGCCGTAGTCGGGGACGCCGAAGTTCGCGGCGTTTCCGGCGCTGCCGCCGATGAGGAGCGACTCGAAGCCCATGTGGACGATGAGCCGGGCCGAGATGACGTCGAACGCGCCGGGGCAGAGCACCGGGTCGGGGCCGGCGAGCATCGCGCGAAACCGGGTTCCGGCGTCGCTGGCCACCGGCGCCGCCGGCTGGATCTCGGCGGGAGCGCAGGCGGCTCCGGCGGCGGCGCCGGCGGAGGTCAGCGCGGCGGCGCCCCCGGCCCCGGCGGAGAGGCGCCGGATGGCTTCCCGGCGGGGCATGGCGGTGGCGGGTCTCGGTCTCGTGGTCATGGCGCTTCCTGGGAGGCCGGGTGGTCCATGGCGCAGCGGAAGCCGATGCTGTGGACCCGGGTGTCGGGGCGGGTGTAGTTCCGGTAGAAGACGCTGTTGATGCGCTCGTCGGTGTCGGCCCAGCTTCCTCCCCGGAACACGCGGTAGGGGGCGTCGTCGGGGCCGCGGGGCGCGTCCACTGCGCTGACGGCGTAGAACCCGAGGTCGTAGCCGTCGAGGACCCACTCGGCGATGTTGCCGACCATGTCGTGGAGGCCGTAGGGGTTCGGGGGGAAGGACCCGACCTCTGCCGGTCCCCGCGGGTGGGAGACCCGGGCCGGGGGCGGGAGCGGGGGCGCGTTCTCGGGGTGGTCCTCGGGCGGGGCGGGCCGGTAGCCGGGGCCCCACGGCCACGGCTCGCCCGCTCGTCCGCCGCGCGCCGCCTTCTCCCACTCGGCCTCGGTGGGGAGCCGCTTCCGCCGGAACCCGCAGTAGGCGCGGGCGTCCTCCCAGGTGACGTTGTAGATGGGGAGGCGGGCCCTGTCTTCGGGGAAGCCCTGGCGCCAGTGGAAGGGCTCTTCACGGCCGGTGGAACGGACGAACTCGCGGTATCCCTCGTGGGTCACCTCGCGCTGGTCCATCCAGAACCCGGGCAGCCGGACCCGGTGCTGCGGACGATCGTCCACCCGGTCACGGGCCTGCCAGCCGATCTCGTCTATGAGCCAGAGATGGGTGCGGCCCATCCAGAACTCGCCGGGCGGGATCCAGCAGATGTTCTCGGGGCGGTCGTCGGAGCAGTGGGCCGGTGGAGCGGGGTCACTCTCCTCCGCTGCGCTCATCGGCGGGACGAGCGCCGCGATCAGCGCGGCGGGGAGGGCGAGGAGCGCCCCGGATCCGCGCATCCGTCGGTGGCCGGAAGGGACGGCTACGCGAAGATCTCGGCGATCTCGTCGTCGAACATCATCTCCGACCCGCCGAGCGACACCGAGTCCACGTAGAGGTATTCGCGTCCCGAGGGCGTGTTGTGGACCGCCTTGCGCCAGTCGATGCCGAGCGCCGAGTAGATCGTGGCCACGGTGTTGTCCATGAACGGCTGCCCGGCGTGCTTCCAGCCCGGATCCACGACCGCGGAACCGTCCTCGTTCGTCCGGCCCACGACCCGTCCCCCGGCCACGCCGGCGCCGGCGAACATCGTGGTGTAGGCCTCGCGGTAGTGGTCCCGGCCCATCACCGGGTTCATGTCGGGAGTTCGGCCGAACTCGCTGGCCACGACGATGAGGGTCTCGTCGAGCAGCGTCGTTCCCGGCTCGCTGCCCGGGCGGGCGCCGAGGTCGGCGAGGAGCGCCGCGAAGCCCCGGTCGAGGCGGGGGCAGGTGGTGTAGTGGTTCCACCGGCGGGAGCGGTCGAAGATGCCGGCGTGGTGGTCCCACTTGTCGCCGTCGTAGATGTACACGAAGCGGGTGCCGGCGTCGGCCTCGATGAGATTCCGGGCGAGGACGCAGCCGAGCCCGAACTCGTCCTCGCCGTAGCGTTCCCGGTCCTCCGCCGATGCCGCGAACAGTTTCGGCCAGCGGGGGTCGGTGAGGAGGTCGTAGGCGGCGTCGTAGTAGGCGCGGTAGTCGTCCGCCTTGCGTCCGAGCGAGGCGCGCTCGGCGGCGGAGGTCTCGGCGAGCTGGTTCAGCAGCCGGAACCGCTCGTCCAGCACCCGCTGGCTCCCTTCCACGTTCCCGCCGAAGGCTTCGAACACCGTCGTCGGGTCGAGATCGAGACCGGAGAAGCGGGTCGGCAGGAACCCGGCGCCGATGGAGCCCGCCCGCGCCCGGGTCAGATAGGTGCTGACGTAGGTGGGGAAGGTGTCGGACTCGCGCCGTTCGCCGTCGAGCTCGTAGGAGATGACGCTTCCGAAGGCGGGAATCTCGCGGGCGAGCGCGACGTTCAGGGCTCGACCGGTCTGGGTGTGGTACTGGCCGTTGAAGTGGATCAGCTCGGGGGCGCGCATCGAACGGACGAAGGCGACCTTGTCCACCCACTGCTCGTAGTTCGGGAACAGGGCGCGCGACAGGGCGACTTCCGGGCTGACCTGGACCATGTCGAGGTCGGGAGGCGTCCACCGGGTCTGCTTGAAGTCCCAGGTGTCCATCGGGCTGATCGCGCCGCCCATCTCGATGAAGATGCAGTAGCGGGCGGTCCGGCGGGGGTTCGCCGGTCCGGTGGCGTGGGCGTTCAGCGGCCAGATCGCCTGGTTCGCGAACGTTCCGGCGAGCGCGAGCCCGCCGTACTTCAGAACTTCCCGGCGCGCGTGGAGGAGCTGGCCGACTTTCGGGTCACAGTCACACATGATCGTCAGTGGTTGAGGAGGAACTCGGGAGAGTTCAGGAGCGCCCACTGGAGATCCTGCGCCCCTTCGCGGCGATCCTGATCCAGTCGCTCGGCGCCGAGCTCGGCCTCGGCGGGCGTCGGCGCGCGGCCGAGCGTGCCGAGGAACAGGCCGTCCACGATGTCGCCGGTCGTCCCGGCGGCGGCGAGGAGTTCGGCGACGCGGCCCTCGGCGTCGGCCGAGACCCGGCGGGTGACCACGCCCGATTGCATCATGAGCAGCGCCTGGAGGATGGACCCCCGGTTGCCGACCGGAGCGGGCGTCATCCGGTTGCTCTGGAAGAAGCTCTGCATCAGGGCGTCCACCTCGGCGCCCTCCCCGCGGCCGCGGCGGCCGCCGAGATCGGACGGCGTGGTGAGCTCCTTGACCCGCTCCACCGTGAGTCCGGCGAAGGCGAATTCGGTCGGGACGCCGGTGGCGCGCGCGAGGGAATCCACGAGTTCCGGCCCGGTGAGAACCCGCACGTAGCGGCGCGGGTAGTAGCCAGTCCAGTCATCGTCCCACTCGCCCTCGTAGTGGGGCGAGAGCGCGTAGGTCTCCGACTTCATCACCGTCCTGACGAGATGCCAGAAGCTGTAGCCGCTGTCCCGGAACTCCTGCGCCAGAGCCTCGAGCAGCTCCGGATTCAGGGGGCGCGGCGGGAGGGGGTCTTCCTCGCCGGGCGCCAGCCGGTCCATCCGGTCCAGATCGAAGGCGTTGTAGGGCTCGACGAACGCGACCGTCATCAGCTTGCCCCAGACGAGGTTCGCGGCGGCGCGGGCGAACTGCGGGTGCTCGGTGAGCATCCGCGCCAGGGCGTCGCGCGGGTTCTCTCCGGGTCGGGGGGTCTCCCCGGTGAGGAGGAACGCCGGCTCGTAGCGGAGCCCCTCCAGCCGGGGGAAGCGCCCCTCGGAGAGCGTGTGGTACGGGGCGTCGTCGCCGGTGTCGTAGCCCTTGGCGAGATCGTCCACGATCAGATCCACGACCACGTTCTTGGACCGGTCGTCCCAGGTCGTGATCATCCGGACATCGCCGAGGAAGGCGGAATGGCGGTAGAACTCCTCGCGGGTCCGGTTCGAGAGCCACTGGTTCAGCGGCTCGAGGTGGGCGGCGCCGTCGTGGCAGGAGATGCAGGAGGTGTTGATCCCGAGGAAGATCCGCGAGACATCCACGTTGAACTGATCTATGGCGTCGAGGCGGTTGTGGATGCTGTAGTCGTCCGGACTCATCACGATCCGGCTCTTGGCCTGGTGGGATCGGGCGAGGAACGCGAGCGGCGGGACACTGCCGTGCGCCTTGGAGACGCCGGTCAGGAGATCGCGCACCATGTCGTCGTAGGGCCGGTCGGTGGTCAGCCACTCCTTGATCCAGGTCTGGAACGGGTTGCGCACCGGGCCGACCTGATGCGCCAGGCGGAACAGATCGCCGAAGAACCACGCCCACTGCTCGGCGAACTCCTCGGAGCCCACGAGCGAATCCACGAGCCGCGCGCGCTTGTCCGGCGCGTCGTCGGCGAGGAAGGCCTCGACCTGCTCGGGAGTCGGGATCAGCCCGGTGGCGTCGAGGGTGGCGCGGCGGAGGAAGGCGGCGTCCGAAACCGGAGCGGCGGGCCGGATCCCGAACTCCTCCCACTGCCGGGCGAGAACCTCGTCCACGACAGTGCGGCGCGGGAAGGAGCCCGGGTCGGCCGCGCCCGCGGTCCCCGAGGGGAGGCGGTCCGCGGCGGCGATGGCGCGGCGGGCCTTCTCGCTGGCGGTCTCGGCCGCGGCGGCGTCGCGGTGGGCGGCGTCCGCGCGGCGATCCGCGGCGGCCTGCTCGTCCTGCTGCGGCTCCGTCGGGCGCTGGGCGGGCTGGAACGCGAACGCTGCGGCCGCAACGAACCCGGTGAGGATGCCGGCGGCGCCGACGAGACGCCCGATCTGTTTTCTCTTGCCTTGAAATTCCATGGACTTCGCCCCCCCTGACCCGTTCTCCGATCCGCTCCATGATAGGGGAGCCGGGGCGCGGTTACAAAGACGATTCCGGCGACACGTCGCGGTCGCGCCGGCCGATGGCGATGTGGTATGCATCGGGTCGAGCCCCCGGCGCGGACCACGCTCCGGGCCTGGCGCGTCGGAGGCCGCAGGAGCATCCGACCATGCGCACCTTCCTCCTCCTGTCTCTCGGGCTGCTCGCGGCTCCCGCCGGGGCCGCTCAGCTCGCGGCGATCCCGGAAGACCTGGACTTCGATTTCGGCCGGTGGCCCTATCCCCTGTACCAGGAAGTCACGGACCGGCTGTACGAGCTGGAGCGGCTCCACCCGAACCTCGCCCGCACCCACGTGATCGGCCAGAGCCGGCAGGGGCGCGATCTCGTCGTTCTCGAGATCACGAACTTCGAGACCGGTCCGGGAGCGGAGAAGCCGGGCCTCTGGCTCGACGGGAACATCCACGCCGTCGAGGTCACCGGACGCCAGCTCCTGTGGTACTTCGCGGAAGCCGCCCTCGCCAGCCACGGCCGGGATCCGGTGGCGACCCGGATGCTGGACACGCGCGCCTTCTACGTCCTGCCCATCTTCGACGCCGACGGCGGCGAGACGGCGCTCACCCGGCATCCCGCCTGGCCCGGGCACCGGCCCGGGGAACACGCCGGAAGCGATCTCGACGGGGACGGCTACATCACGCAGATGCGGGTCCGCGATCCGGAGGGGACCCACTATCCGAGCCGCACCGACCCGCGCCTCATGCTGCGGATCCGGACGCGCGACGGGGGTCGCTGGAACTTCGTTCCCACGACTCTCGAGGAGCCGGAGGACTTCGAGAAGCTCGCGCCTCCCGGGAGCCGCTACCGCGTGTACGCCGAAGGGGCGAGCCTGACCCGGGAAGTGACCGACGAGCGGGAGGAACCCGACTTCAACCGGAACTGGTCCGCCGAGTGGAACCGGGGCGAGCCGGGCGCCGGTCCGTACCCGTTCTCCCTGCCGGAAGTTCGGGCGGTCGCCGAGTTCATCACCTCGCACCCGAACATCTTCTTCACCTACACGATCCACTCCGGGGGCGGCGCCCGCAACTACATCGTGCGGCCGCCGATGAGCCATCCGTTCGAGTACATGCCTCCGGAGGACAACGACTTCTACACGCGGCTGGGGGCCGTCTGGTCGTGGCTCTCGAAGGGCGGCGTGATGAACAACAACTGGTACGCGCAGGAGGTGAAGGCCGGTCGCTACGGCGAGACGATGCACGGCTTCTCGAACGACTGGGCCTACATGGCGGTCGGCATCCACAGCCTGCTGCCCGAGATCTCGGGGGCCGGACGGGACTACGACGGGGACGGCTACGTGACCCAGTACGAGATCCTGCGATGGGTGGACGAGGAGAAGGACGGCGTCCACTTCGCCCCGTGGACCGCGTACGAGCATCCGGAACTGGGAGACGTGGAGATCGGCGGGTACCGCGGCCTTCCCCAGGGCGTGGATGACCGGCTCGAATTCGAGAGCGGGATCCACTACCAGTACCTGATGGAGATCGCGGGCCGGTCCCCGCTGCTCCGGATCGTCGAACTGCACTCGGAACCGGTCGCCGCCGGCGAGCACCGGGTGACGGCGGTGCTGCAGAACGAGGGCTATCTCTCGACCTACGTGACCCGGAAGGCGCTCGAGATCGCTCTGGACTACCCGGTCCTGGCCACGATCCGCGTTCGGGGCGGGGAAGTGGGCGGCCCGGCGCGGGTGGACGCCGGCCACATCCTCGGCAAACTGGCCTACATCCGCCGCTGGGGATCCGGTGCGGACGAGTCGCGGAAGGAGATTTCGTGGACCGTCCGGGGGGAGGGCCCGATGGAGGTCACCGTGGAAGCGTGGGCGAAGCGCGCCGGCCGCGACGAGCGCGCCCTCACCATCGCAGCGACCGACGGGGCCGCATCCCGCTGAGCGGACTCGCGGGGACGGCGGCGGTCGTCCTGGCCCTCCTCGTCGGGCAGGAGCGCCGGATTCCCGACCCGCCCACCGCCGGGATGGAGGCGGCGGTCGCGGAGGCGATCGCCGAGGGGCGCGCCGGGGTCGCGTCGGCGCCGGAGTCGGCGGCGCGGTGGGGGGCTCTCGGCCGGGTCCTCCACGCGCACGGCCTCGACGCGGAAGCCGCCGAGAGCTACCTGCGGGCCGGGATGCTCGACCCGGCCGACTTCCGCTGGCCCTACCTCCGCGCCGCCGCGCTGCGTCGTCTCCGGCCCGCCGCGGCGCTGGAAGCTCTGGACCGGGCGATCGAACTCGAACCGGGCCATGCCCCGTCCCACCTGCTGGCGGCCGAGCTGCTCGAGCGGACGGGAGAGGCCGGGGCTGCGCTCGACGCCTGGCGGGCCGCCCTCGCGGCGGCTCCGGACTCGGCGCTCGCCGAGCTCGGCGTGGGGCGCATGCTGCTCGCGTCCGGCGAGGTGGAAGCGGCGGCCCCCCGGCTCGAGCGGGCGGCCGCGCTCGCCCCCCGGGCGCGGCCGGTCCAGGCGGCGCTCGCGCGGCTCCACCTGCTGCGCGGAGACCGGGAGACGGCCGGGCGACTCGCGGCGGCGGCCCGCGCGCTTCCCGAGGAGGTCCCGGGGGACGATCCTCTTCTCGCCGAGGTCTGGGACGCGGCGGTTTCGGTCCGCGGAGTCGAGCAGCGCGCGCTGCGGGCCGAAGCCGGGGGAGATCTCGAGCGGGCGGAGGTCCTCTACGCGCGCCTGACCGAGCAGAACCCGGAGATGCCCGATCTCCACTTCAACTACGGCAATTTCCTCGTCCGCTCCGGCCGTCTCGGTGATGCGGTTGCGCGCTTCGAAGCGGCGCTGCGGATCGCTCCCGATCACGTCCCGGCGCGAGTGAATCTCGGGAACGCGCTCCTGCTGCTCGGTCGGCGCGAAGAGGCCGTCGGGGAGCTCGAGGCTGCGCTCGAACGCGATCCCGAGGACGCGGATGTCCACCGCACGCTGGGAGGCATTCGCGCCTACCGGGGAGAGAACGAGCAGGCCATCCACCACTTCCGCGCCGTCCTCGCCCGGGATCCGGGCGCCGCCGAGGTCCACCGCGATCTCGCCATCGTGCTCGCCGCCGAGGGGCGTTTCGAAGCCGCGTGGGAACACGTGTCGCGGGCGGAAGAGCTCGGCGCGCCGCCCTCCGGGGAGTTCCTCCTCCGCTTGCAGTCCGCCCGTCCGCGGCCGGAACCCTGATTCCTGCGGGTGGGCGCCGTGCCGGCCGCAGCATGCAATTCCGGGCAGGGCTGGATCCCGCGGGGCTGGCGCGCCCTTCGAGGGTAGGCGCGGCGGGAGTGTTCGCCGTCCGCCAGCGCCCCGACGCGCGACCGTGCTAGATTGGCATCATGCCTGAAGGCGTGCGAGAGGAGCTTCACCGCCTCGTGGACTGCGTTCCGGAGACCCGGACAGCGATGGCTCTGAAGTACCTCGAAGGTCTGCTCCAGGATGCCCGCGAGGATCTGCCTGGTGCTCCGTCGCTGTCCGTGGACGACCGTGGAGAACTCAGCGCCGAGGCGGTTCGAGCGATGGAGGAGGGCAGGGCAGACCACGAAGCCGGCCGCACCTATACGACGGAGGAAGTGAAGCGAGAGCTGGGCCTCTGAACCTGCGAGCGCTCTACTCGCGTCGCGCCCTTCGCGACCTGAAGCGACTTGATGTCCCGACACAGGTTCGCGTTCTCGAGGCCGTCGCTCGTCATGTCGAGACCGGCCGGGGCGACGTGCGGCCGCTGAAGGGCGCGAGCGGCCGGGCGAGGCTCCGCGTCGGTGATTGGCGCGTCATCTATCGTCGCGACGCAGGCCGTGGCGTCCTGGCAATCGACACGATCCTTCATCGAAGCCGGTCGTACCGCCGGACGAGGAGCTGATCGTCCGCGACGGGCCTCACAGCGACACGGCGAGACACCGGCCGGGGTCGGTTTCCCGCAACCGGTTCGATGGGTTCTCGGCGTTCGGATTCCGAAGTCCCGACTCTGTCAACCCGTCGGGTCACCGGGAGTTCGCGGATCAAGGGGCGGGGCGGGTTGTCACTCTGCACGGGCTCCGAGTAGCATTTCAACGGCCCGCTGACGCGGAGCAGGCCCGATGAGGCTCTTCTCATTGCCCGGCCGCTGGCTCCGCGTCGCCACCTGGGCCGCGAGGTGCAAAGGCATGTCCGACATTGCGAAGCGACGCCTCAAGGCGATCCGGTTCGCGGAGAAGCACGGCATGGAGGCGGCCGCCGATCTCGCCGGGGTCACGACGCGGAGCATCTACCGCTGGAAGGCCTTGTTGAGAGACGGAGGACCGGACGCCCTGGAGAAC
>JAJEAO010000055.1 GCA_022822745.1 Acidobacteriota bacterium | reverse complement strand
GAGAACCGGCCCGGCGCGCCGGCAGGCGCCGGGGGTCCGTACAATTCCGTCCAGCATGTGGGAGCGCGTGGAACCGGCGGATGGGCAGGCGCCCGATGCCTGGAGTGGGGGGTGGCCGGCGCACCGCCCGCCCGCCGGGGGGACAGCCTGGAGGCTGTTCCTGCACGCCGATGCGGTCGCGGCGAGGACGGCGGCTCGTGGAGCGGCCGCGTCCGAGGGGGGAAGCGCGTTCGTTCCGCCGGATGCCGCAGAGCTGCCTCTCTTCCTGCATCGCCTGGATCCGCTGCCGGCGGAGGCGAGCACGGTGTTCGTTCCCGACCTGCACCGGGCGTTCCCGTGCCGCAGCCCGATCCGGCGGCCCCGGGGTCGGCCGGAGACTCCGCCGGTCCCGGTTCTCGCGACGCCCGCCTATGTGCTCGCTCGCCTGGTCCATCTCGGAGCGGCGGAGAGGGTGCTGGTCGCGACGGCGGCGGAGGGAGAGATCGTCCGGCGGGCGCCGGATCTGCTGCAGGGCCGCGGCGCCGCGTGCCGGTTCGAGGTCGTCCGGCAGGCCGTCCCGCCGTCGGGTCCGGCACCGATCTCCGGTCCGGGAGCGGCGGAGCTCGACGCCGCGACGGACGCCCTCGCCGTCCTCCGGGTCGCGCTCCATGCCCCCGATGTCGTCGCGCGGGCCAGGGCCGCCGAGGCGGCGGTCTCGGCGGATCCGGGAAATCCGGTGGCGCACCTGCTCCTCGGCTGCTCGCTGGCGGAGCGGCGAAAGTCGGCCGACGCCGCGGTCGCCTTCCGGGCGGCCATCGAGCGGGACGAGGGGTTCGCCGCCGCGCACTTCGAGCTCGGCAAGACGATGATCGTGCTCGACGACCTCGAGGCGGCGCTCGCCAGTTTCACCCGGGCCACCGAGACCCTGCCCGAGTTCGCCCCCGGCTGGGCGAACGCAGGGGCGTCGTTCGGCGAGCTGGAGCGGCCGGGCGAGGCGATCGCGCCGCTCACGCGAGCGATGGAACTGGATCCACTGAGTCACTCGCTCGCGTCCAACCTCGGGGTGACGCTGCGCGACCTGGGACGCCTCCCGGAGGCGGAGGCTGCGTTCCGCCGGGCGCTGGACCTGGCGCCCGACTTCGTCTTCGGGCGCTACAACCTGGCGAACGCCATCTATCTCCAGGGACGGCACGCGGAGGCCGTGGGTCTCTTCGAGGAGGCGGTGGCGATGGATCCGACCGGCTCGGCGCGGCAGAAGATGCTGCTCGCCGCCGCCCGACTCGCCGCCGGGGACGAGGAGGGATCGGTGCGCGACTACCGGGCGGTGTTCGACAAGCTCGAGGGCCGGATGCGACTCGACATGAAGACGGTCGCGCAGTGGGATCTGCGGCGGCTCGCCGAGCGGACGGGCCTCACGCCGCCGCTCCGCCGCGTCGCCCTGATGCTCCGGGACATCGGGCCTCGGGCCTGATCCGGGGCGCCGCGGCGTCACCGCGGGCGCCCTGCAGCCGGCCGCCCCGACCTGACGAGAGCCGTTCGGTCTGCAGTGCCTGGCGCAGGGCCTGTGTTTCTGTGATTCTGCTAATCTGTGCTCATGCGCAACATCACGGTGTCGGTTGACGAGGAAACTCACCGTCTGGCGCGCCTGCGGGCGGCAGACCTTGGCATCTCCGTCTCCGCGCTGGTGCGGAGGAGTCTCCGCTCCCTGGAGCCTCGGGAAACGGCCCTGAGCCCAGCCGAGCAGCTCGCCCGGACTCTGGCCACCATTGACGAGGCTATGCAGCAGGACGGACGCGTGTTCAGCGCGGGGGACCGGCTGTCGCGCGACGCCGTCCACGACCGCGGCGCCCGGCGTCGCGAACAGGGATGAGCTGAGGCGTGCGCTTCGTGGACACGAACATCGTGCTCTACGCTCTCAGCCGGAGGCCGGATGAGGAACGCAAGAGAGTGCGCGCACGCACGCTCCTCCGCTCTTCGGATCTCGCGCTCTCGACCCAGGTGCTGCAGGAATTCTACGTCCAGGCGACGCGCCCGACCGGTCCGAGCGCGCTGAGTCACGACGAGGCTGCGGCGGTGATCCGGGGTCTCGAGCGCTTTACGGTGCAGCCCGTCACGCTCAGCGTCATCCGGGACGCGCTGGAGATCCGGGCGCGCTTCCACATCTCCTGGTGGGATGCCGCCATCCTGGCCGCGGCGCGGCTCGCCGGTTGCGCCACGGTGCTATCGGAGGATCTGAACGCGGGGCAGGACTACGGAGGCGTCCGCGTCGTGAATCCGTTCGTCGCCTGAAGCCCCGGCTCCCATCGGCGCGACGTCGCCGAGAGCGGACGCGGCGCGACGTGAAGGAGAAGGGAGCATGACACCGCGGAGTCTCGCCCGTCTCGCCGAGCGGACCGGCCTCACGCCGCCGATCCGCCGCGTCGCCCTGATGCTCCGGGACATCGGGCCTCGCGGCTGACGCGGAGCGACGCGCCCCGGTCCGGCTGAGAGGACCGCTGCGAGGGAATCGAATTTGACTCGCGATTCCCTACCCGGTACAAGAGGTATCCCTGCATCGGGGCCCCGGGGGTTTTCTGCCCGGAACCCGATTCGGCGGGGAAGGAGGAATCGCCCATGAGCAACACCCGCAAACAGCGCGCGCTCCTGTGGAGCGCAGCGGCGCTTCTCCTCTTCGCCGGGTTCGCCGGGGCGCAGCAGGAGAGCGAGGAAGCCGCCGGAGAGCAGCCGGCCCAGACGCAGGCCGCGGAAGGGCAGAGTCACCCGCTGCTGCCGCCTCACGAGGTTCTGAACGAGTTCGGCGTCATCAGCTCCAGCGGGCATGACGACGGCGGTTGGGCGCTCGATCCGTCGCTTCGGGTGCCGGAGCAGTACCAGTATCGGCGGCGCGACCAGCAGCTTCGGGAAGTGGACCTCACCGGGAACCAGCTCCCGCCGATCCTGACCGAGATGCGGGTGCTCACCAAGAACGCGATGCCCGGAGACGAGATCCGGGCGATCGCGCGGGTGGTCTCCCCCTACAACAAGGCGCAGTCCTTCGTCTCCCTGTTCTACAACCGGGAGCTCGGCCGCGCGGCGACGATGTACATCAACTTCCAGCCTCGCGCGGACGACGAGACGCTCTTCCTCGGCCGCGGGAAGCTCTCTCCCTACGCGGCGCCGGGCCGCTATGTGGTCGGCACCACGATCATCGCGGACAAGGTGGGGGACCGGAAGGCCTACTGGGCCGACTTCCACAAGGCGATGCAGGAGGAGGACGGCTCCCCGATCGGGTTCCAGGTCTCCGAGGGGCCGAACACCGACATGGAGGCTCCGACGCTGAAGTCCGTCACCGTGGACACCGAGCGGGTCCGCGCCGGCGGCGGACTGATCCACTACGAGGTGGTCGCCGAGGACGATGTCTCGGGTCCCACCGAGGCCGAGACCATGTGGGTTTCTCCGACCGGGTACCACCAGATCCGCTCCACGATGGTGATGGTCGGCGCCGAGCCGGGCCGGTTCCGGGGCGCGCTCCAGATCCCGCAGTGGTACGAGGGCGGGGAGTGGCAGATGATGCGGGTCACGCTCAAGGATCACGCGACGAACATCCGCTACTACTTCAACCGGACCGAGCCGCTCATGGAAGCGGCCACGGTGCAGGTGGATCAGGAGCGCGAGATGGTGGACCAGACTCCGGCCAAGGTGCTCGCCGTCCAGTTCACCAAGACCGAGGCGAAGCTCGGCGAGCAGGTGGGGATCACGGTGCTGGCCGAGGACAACCTCTCGGGCGTCCACGGGATCGAGGGTTATGTCCGCTCCCCGAACGGCGCCGACGCGGTCAAGGTGAAGCTCAAGAGCATGACGCCGGAAATGGGCGGCTTCGTGGCTCTGAACCGGCCGTCGAAGTTGCCCGAACCCCACATCTGGACCGGGTCGTTCACCGTGACCGAGACGATGGAATGGGGTGACTGGGAGCTCGTCCGGCTCGGGATCGCCGACTCCGCGAGGAACTTCTACACCTACTACGAGGACCGGGATCCCGAGATCAACGGCGTCACCGTCCGGTTCTACAATGAGGACGAGGAAAACACGACCGCCCCGAGCGGCGGCGAGGAGGGTCTGAGGTAATGGATCGCAGAGATTTCTTCAAACTGGGCGCGGCGGCGGGCGCGGGGGCGGTTCTGTCCACGCGCAACGCGGCGGGCAGCCCGATCTTCGAGGCCGGGGCCGGGATCCCGCAGGGGGGCATGGTCCTCCCGGAGAACCCGGGCTTCAAGACGAAGCACCTGGTCACCGTCATCCTGGGCAACGGCGCCCGCAAGAACGACGTGATCGGCAACCCCGAGCACTCGCCCTTCCAGACGAAGATGGCCGACGAGGCCACGGTGTTCACCGAGGACTACGGTGAGACCGCGAACCTCCACGGCTACATGTACACCGAGGTCCTGTGTGGTCGCGACGCCCCGGCGCAGCGGCCCCGCTACCCGACCTGGGCCGAGTACATCCGCAAGAAGAGCGGCGGCTCCCCGACCGACTACTGGACGCTGCAGGGTTCTTCCTACTACCGGGCGTGGACCTGGGACGTGAAGCACTTCAGCCAGCACCCCGAGTACGGCGTGAAGTACGGCTCCACGAGCCTCACGATGAACCGGATCTTCTATCCGGAGCAGACGCTGAACGCCCAGCAGATCGTGGACCTGAATGTCGAGAAGGGCCTCGGACACACTCCGCAGGAGCGGAAGCGGGTCGAGGACTTCATCGGCGGCGTGCTGGAGAGCAAGTCCTACATCCCGCCCTCCACGAGGGAGCCGGTCATCAACCGCGAGATCCCCTACGGCGACGCCCAGGTGCTCACGCTGGTCCCGCAGATCCTCAAGGAATTCAAGCCGCGCTCGATCACCGCGCAGATCCTCGCGCTCGACGACGCTCACGCCGACTTCGGGTTCTGGGACTACAACACGGACTACTGGGAGTACATCAAGCACATCAAGACCACCGATGAGCTGATCGGAAACCTCTGGAACGAGATCCAGTCCGACCCGTACCTGCGCGACACGACCGCCCTCGTGATCCGTCCCGAGTGCGGGCGCGACGATGAAGTGAACATCTACGGGCAGCTCGGACACAGCCCCGGGAACTACTACGCCCACTACGTGTGGTTCATGGCGCTCGGCCCCGACTTCAAGAAGGGCCACACCGTGACCGAGCGGGTGCAGCGGCGGGACATCGTGCCGACGCTGACCTACCTGATGTCCGGAGAGAACGCCGAGTACGCCACCGGCCATGTCCGGACCCAGATGTTCAAGGACGAGTACAACCTCCCGTCGTACATCCTGCCGCCCACCGCCGAGGTCAAGGAACCGGTCGTGGACTGGGAGAAGATCGTCGAGGAGCGCCAGACCGCGGAGAAGGTGAAGGAGTTCGCCCGCTCCACCGTCGGCTACGGCGACTGATCGGGACCGAACCGGCATCCGTCGAACCACTCTCACCGCAAGGAGACCACCGAAAATGGACGATCTCAACCGCCGCGCCTTCCTTCGGGGGGCTGGGCTCGCCTTCGCCGGCGTCGTCGGCGCCGCCTCGTTCGCGGCCGGACAGCAGGAGCAGGAGGAGGACGAGAAGTCGAAGTCCGAGGAGTCGCAGGAGGAGCTGGACTATGACGCTCTCTTCGGCGAGGACACGGGAGACGAGGACACCCGCGCCTGCCCGCAGTGCGGGGCGCTCATGTACCGGCAGGGCCGCACCTGGACCTGCGAGAACTGCGGCTACAGCTACGTCGAGTAGGTAGCCACCCCCACGGATCCCGGCAGGCCGCCCTGTCGGGATCCCGGAACCCGGCCGGGGCATTCCCTCGGCCGGGTTTCCTGCGTACGGCGACGGAACTCCGGGGTGCTTGGACTTCGAGGGCTCCCTGCGGGGAAGCCGAGACTCCGGTGACGCGCGCCGCTCAGCCCGGGCGCGGCATCTCGTTCCACTCGCGGCCGTCGAGCCTGCGCCCAGTCAGTTTCCGTCGTGGCCCGCCCCACTGCTTGAAGAAGAACGGGACGCCTGCCCCGCGGCACTGGTCCCGGATCTCGAGCGCCCAGGAGGGCTTCATCGGTCGCGCGCCGGGGCCGGACTCGCCGCCCACAATGACCCAGTGAATCCCGCTCAGGTCCATTCCCGGCAGCGGCCCGAGGAGGGGCTCCAGGGACAGGAAGCGGACCGCAGCCGGAACTGTGCGCAGCAGATCCACCCGCTCCATGTAGCGCCGATCTTCGACGCTGACTCCGATCCAGACGTTCGGTGGCCACGAAAGTTGGGACCGCACCTCGCCCAGCCGGGCGGCGCGTTTGGTAAGGATCTGGAACTGGTGCCAGTGGGCGCGCTCCATCACCGAAAACACTTCGCGGACATAGTGCAGCGGGACTTCCGGGTGGAAGAGGTCGCTCATGGAGTTGACGAAGATCCTCTGCGGCTTCTTCCAGCGGAGCGGGTGGCCGAGCATGTGCGGCTGCAGCCGAAGCCGGAAGCCGGCCGCGTAGTTGCGCTGTCCCATGGCCTGTAGCCGGGCGGACATGCGCTCGGCGTAACAGTGCTTGCAGCCGGGGCTTACCTTGGTGCACCCGGTGACCGGATTCCAGGTGGCTTCGGTCCACTCGATCCCGGAGCGCTGGGCCATTACGCGATGTCCCTCAGAAGGTCGTTGGCTATCTTCAAGGCGAGCACCTTGGCTTTGGGCGCGGGGTTCGCCACAGCGAAGCACAGGAGGTAGAGCGGAATTCCCTTCGAGTTCCTGAGAACACCTGGCTTCTTCACGACGCCGCCCTCGAATACCGCCTCGAGGCGCTCAATGAAGTAGGCCCCGATGGCCTCTCGCCGAACGCGCCGGACGACTTCCTCGGAACCGAACAGAGTCGGCCGGGACACCGCTCCGTAGAAGTGGTCGCGCCAGCCTCGAGTGCCGAAGATCTGATCCAGCCGGCGCTGCCACGATTCGGGAATGTCGGGCACTCCAGCGCGGACGACTAGGCGGTTCACCGCGACCCCCAGAGGGAAGAGCACCCACAGGTCGAGCGCCTTCGTGTTCGCGATGCTCTCGATCGTGCTCCACTTGACCTGCATTCCGTACGGATCCAGAAACACCACACCCCGATCTCCAGCGTCTCGCTGTAGCTGCCCGCACTCGCGGGGAACGACCTCGTTGGCGTCGCCGTGGATGACCTCTACCTGGAAGTGGCGCCTCGCGTGGCAGTCCGCCAACAAGCGAAGATCCTCGCAGCGTACGACATCCTTTTCGATCAGGACGTACCGATCGAACGGCGGAACGCACTCGAGCGCGCGACGCGCAGAGCCACGCAGCAGTCTCTGTGTCTCAGCCTCGGCCAACGTATCGAACAGGTTGCCCGCGTTTCGGGAAGTGGCCAAGTATTCCGTACCGGCACCCGCGAAGGCATCAATGTACAGCGTGGAGAAGCCCTGCTTCTTGAGCGCCGTGCAGTACGCGTGCAAGTAGTCACTCACGACTCGCAGCTTCTGTTCGGTCCAGGGCCCACCTCGTTTCTGGGCGCCTTCCGGGACGGGATTTCGACGGTCGCTCATCGCCAGTGCAGTCTAGACGCAGCGCATGACACCTCGCGGCATACCGGGGCTGGTTTGAGCGGGGGCGCACAGCGTGCTCGGCGGCTGGGCGACCGCGGGTCAGGAATCGTAGACCTCCTCGAGGTACTTGTCGTGGTTCTCTGCCAGATCCGGCACTCCCGAGCTGAACGCGCCGGCCGCGGCCAG
This sequence comes from Acidobacteriota bacterium, assembly GCA_022822745.1. GTDB lineage: Bacteria > Acidobacteriota > Vicinamibacteria > Marinacidobacterales > Marinacidobacteraceae > JAJEAO01. The sequence continues at coordinate 1,746 of JAJEAO010000055.1, read as the reverse complement.
CGCGCGCTGGATCCGTTCGGCCCGGTCTCCCGTCGGTCGCCGCTGCAGCCCGCACAGATGCTCCGACGCTCCCTCCCGGTCGATATCGGACCCGGGGGCACAGAGCGGGCGAATCTGCTCCTCGCTGCGGTCGGTCTCGTCTCTCTCATCTCGCGCCATGATGGCCTCCTGACCCGCTGATGAACGCGCGGCGCGCAGAGGGTAGTGGGTCGCGAGCAGGAATCCGCTCCCTGGAGAACCGGCCCGGCGCGCCGCCAATGGGGGGCGCCGGTGGTGGGTCAGATCAGAAGGGGCGGGGGATCAGGTGGTGGCCGAAGACGAGGAACGCAATGAGCGCGATGCACTGCGCGGCGTGCGCCGCCGAGCCGCGCGGGTAGATCCAGTAGCCGAGCCTCGACGCCGTCGCCGCGGCGGCTTCTCCCTGGTGGAGGATCCGATGCGTGAACGCGACCCGCTGGAACGCGATCAGGTTCGCCCAGATCGCCATGATGAGGATGGCGATGTGGGGATTGCCGGCCCACAGGCCGATGATGATCGTGACGGTGCGCTCGGGCCGCTCGAGGAATCCCACGGCGCACCGCGGGATGAGCACCTCCGCCCGGGCGCGGGCGTAGGAGGTGCCCAGCGTTCCCACCGCGGCCGCGCACCAGAGACCGACCCAGAGGGACTCGGCCGCGGGATCGAAGACCTTCAGCACCCACGCCAGCACCGCGAACAGCAGCAGCATGTCGGCGTAGCGGTCCACGAAGGAATCCAGGTAGGCGCCGAAGCGGGAGACCCTCCCGGATCTCCTCGCCACCGCGCCGTCGAGGGAGTCGAAGGTCACCGCGAGGAGCGCCATCCACCCGGTGAGCGCGAGCCGACCCTCGAGAATGGGCCAGAACACGAAGCCCATGGCGACCGGACCGGCGAGCGTGAGCGCGTTCGGCGGGATGCGGGCCCGTATGATCCCGCGCGCGATGCTGTCCCGGATCCACGCCAGAACGAGCGCCGTGGTGCGGCCGATGGCGCCGAAGAGGCGCTTCACGCGGGAGTCGCTCCGGTGGCCGGCGCGGCGGGAGAGGACATCGAGGCGGTTCCGGACCCGCATGACGAATCGGAATCGGGTCTGGGACGGCGAGGCGCCGACGGCCCGGAATGCCCGCGGGGTCCATAGCATAAGGCCGCGAACCATGTCCCGGACCCGGCGCCGATGCTCTCCAACCGCTTCGACGACTTCCGGGAGCGCCGCGCCGGCGGTTGACCACCTGCCTCACATTCTCGTCGTGCACCCGCGCCGATGAGCCGGCGCGTTCTCGTCATCGGGAATCCCGCCGCCGGACGGGGCCGCGCCCGCACCCGGTGGCGCGGCGTGGCGGCTTCGGTGGCGGCGCGCCTCGGGGCGTTCGACCTGACCTGGACCCGGGGCCCGGGACACGCCCGCGAGATCGCGCGCCGGGAGGGCGGCGGGCGAAGGCTCCTGGTGGCGTTCGGGGGCGACGGCACGGCGTCGGAGGTCGCCCGCGGTCTCGCCGCCGCCTCCGGCGCGGACGGGCGATCCGCCGAACTGGGTCTCCTTCCGTCCGGGACCGGGAACGACTTCGCCGGCGCGGCTGGGGTCCCGGGGCGGCTCGCCGAGGCGGTGGCCTTTCTCGCCCGGACCCCGGCGCGGCGCACCGATCTGGGCCGCGTCGAAGCGAACGACGGCCGCATCCGCACGTTCCTGAACAGCGGCTCGGTCGGTCTCGCCGCCGCGGTGAACCGGCG
>JAJEAO010000120.1 GCA_022822745.1 Acidobacteriota bacterium | reverse complement strand
GGATGTGCGCCGATCCCCCGTTGTGCATCTGGATGTGCGCCGATCCCCCGTTGTGCATCTGGATGTGCGCCGATCCCCCGTTGTGCGGCTGGATGTGCGCCGATCCCCCGTCTCGCGGCCCGAGCGCCCCTGCGATTCAGCGCGGCGGGAGATCGGGGCGGTACAGGGACGCCGCCGAATTTCCGGCCCCCAGCGTTCGCACCCGGCGGTACCCCGGCCGGGCCGGAGCGTCCACCGGACCGGAGCGAGACTCCGGCGCGAATCGGTCCGCCACCGGGCGCCCGGCCTCGTGCTCCATGACCAGGAGCCTCGGGCGGAGCGCGATCGCCGCCCGGATCAGGGGCTCGGCGCCTCCGTCACGGAATCGGCGCCACGGCGGGTCGAAGAAGACGACTCCGGGCGCGCCGTCGGACTCCCGGCCGCGCGCGGCGAAACGGGCGAGGTGGAGCGCGGCGTCCCCCCGCAGCACGCGGTGCGAGGTCACTCCCAGCCGCGCTGCGTTCCTCGTGATTCGGGACGCCATGGCGCGATCCGATTCGAGGAAGACGACGCTTCGCGCCCCCCGGGAGAGCGCCTCGAACCCCAGCGTTCCGACGCCGGCGCACACGTCGAGAACCGTGGAGGCGGGAAGCTCGGGCCCGAGGATCTCGAACAGGCTCTTCCGGAGCCGCGCGGCTGTCGGCCGCCGGCCCGGGATCGGGCTCCCGCCCCGCCGGCTCGGCGGACCGAGCAGAACCCGGCCCGCGAAGACGCCGCCCGTGATCCGGACACTCACAGCTCTCGCCCCGCCCCGACGGGCGTGGTCGGGACATTCTCCGGGGTTTGCGCCCAGGCGCCAAGCGGCGCGGACCGCTCGATCTCTTCGAGCGGGCGACCCCCGGAACACGGAAACCGCCGGAGGGAGAACTCCGGCAAGACACAGGTCGAGGAGTCCCCATGACCACCGCATCCGGTCACCGCGCCATCGCCCCCGCGCCGCGCGCCATCGCCCCCGCGCCGCGCGCCATCGAACCCTACCCCCGCGCGCGGCCCCGGTATCCGGCGTCCGCCCGGCGGAGATCCCGCCTCCGACCGGCCGCCGCGATCGCCTGCGAGGTCTCCGCGGACGGCGCCGCCGGGGAATTCGACACCGCCCGGCAGGCCCTGCTGCGCTGGGCCGAGCGGCACGCAGGGCCCCTCCCGGAGCTGCTCCAGGCGGCTCCTTCGACGATTTCGTCCCTCGCCCGGGTCGCGCAGCATGAAGCGCACGGCGCCAGGGTCGAGGCCGTGGACCGGACCCTGGGGCACGGCCGCTACTTCGGACTGTCCCTCGAGGTGGGGTCGGGCCGCCGGCGGCCCGTCTGGCGGGGCGTGACCGCCCTCTACCGGGCGCCGGGCGGAACCTTCCTGCGCACGGCGCTCGAGGCGCGGAAGCGCGCCGTGCTCGGCCGCGGCCCCATGTGCTGGGTTCCCGCCGCGGTCCACGACCTGAGCGAGTCCCCCGGACTCGTGGACTACGGCTGGCGCATCGCGCCCAGGCCGTGGGTCGTGGACGACGAGGTGAGCGTCGAGGGGCTGATCCACCTCATCGAGGATCCCGAGCGCACCCGACCGGTCTTCGCCACCGGGCTCAGCGGGTACCGCACCGACATCGGAGGCTGCGCGGTGGACCTGCGGGATCTGGCGCAGCGGACCGCGGGTCTGGCCCACGTCGTCGTCCTCACCGGACCGATGACCTACCTCCTGTCCGACCGGATCGGCCGTCGGTTCAGCGTCTTCGGCGACGCCTTCCGCACCTATCGGCCCGGGTGCCGGGTGGGCGAAGCGGCCGAACGACATCCGATCGCGATGTCCGAGACTGTTCGCCAGTGGCCCGGAGGCGGTCCGCGGCAGTTCGTCGCCTACCTGGCGCGGGAGGCGGCGCGGATGAGCCTCTCCTGCCAGATGGCGGCCTTCGGATGGTCCCCGCGGGACATGATGGCCGCCGCCCTGGAGTCCGGGACGCCGACCGAGGATGGGGATGCCCTCCATCCGCTCGGGGCGGGCGAGGAGCCGGCGCCGGGCGCGACGGAGGAAGAGACGGCGCTCCGCCCGGCCTCGGGCGGATAGCCCCCTCCCGCGCCCCGCTCCCGTCGCGAGTCCGCTCGCCGGCGGCTCGCGACTCCGCCGCCCGACTCCGTCCTGTCCCGTCCCTCCTGTACCGCCCGGCTGGACCGGTTGCTCAACCGGCCTCCGTCAGACCGAACCGCTCTCCCCACCGTTCGCGCACCAGGGCCAGGATGCGTCGGCCGTCGCGGGTCCGCGACTCGCCGGACGCCAGGAACGCGCGCGCCTCCTCCCGGGCGCGCTGCAGGAAGTCGCTGTCCTCCATCAGGTCCGCCACCCGAAACATGGGCAGCCCCCACTGGCGGGTTCCCCGGAAGTCGCCGGGGCCGCGGATCCGCAGGTCCTCCTCGGCGATCCGGAACCCGTCGGTGGTCTGCTCCAGCACCGCCAGCCGCTGCCGGGCGGTCTCGCCCGGCCGGTCCCCGGTGACGAACACCGCCGTGGACGGATCCTCGCCCCGGCCCACGCGGCCCCGGAGCTGATGGAGCTGGGCGAGACCGAAGCGCTCGGCGTGCTCCACGACCATCACGGTGGCGTTCGGAACGTCCACGCCGACCTCGATCACGGTCGTCGCGATGAGCACGTCGAGGTTGCCCGCAGTGAAGTCGCCCATGACCCGCTCCCGCTCCCGGGCGTGGATGCGGCCGTGGACGAGTCCGACGCGCAGGTCGCGGAACGGGCCCCGGGAGAGCTCCTGGTAGCGGATCTCGACTCCCGCGCCCGGCATGTGCTCCGACTCCTCGATGAGCGGACAGACGATGAACGCCTGCCGCCCTCTCCGCGCTTCGGCGCGGACCCGCTCGTACACCTCGGGCAGCTCGCGCCACTCGCGGAGGAGCGTCCGGATCGGCTGGCGACCGGGAGGCAGATCCCGGAGCTCGGAGACGTCGAGGTCGCCGTGGAGCGCGAGCGTCAGGGTGCGGGGGATCGGCGTCGCGGTCATGACGAGCAGATCCGCTCCGCCGCCGCGCTCGAGGAGCGCCCGTCGCTGCGCCACCCCGAAGCGGTGCTGCTCGTCGATCACGGCGAGCCCGAGGTCGTGGAACTTCGCTCCTTCCTGGATGAGCGCGTGGGTTCCCACGACGAACTGCGCCCCTCCGCTGCCGGTGAGACGCAGCGCCGCCCGCCGCTCGGCGGCCGGGAGTCCGGAGGTCACCAGCACGACCCGGATCCCGTGAGGACGCAGCAGACGCCGGATGCCCGCGTAGTGCTGTTCCGCGAGGACCTCGGTGGGGACCATGATCGCGACCTGGGCCCCGTGGTGGGTCACGATGAGCCCGGCGATGACCGCCACGATCGTCTTCCCGGAACCCACGTCCCCCTGGAGGAGCCTCCGCATGACGAACTCGGAGCGGAACTCGCGGGCCATCGTGGCGAGCGCCTTTCGCTGCCCGGGGGTGAGCCGGAACGGGAGCACCCGGCGCACCAGATCCCGGAGGCGGTCGTCCACCGTGAAGGTGTGAGCGCCCGAACGGCCGGTTCGTTCCTCGCGACGGCGCAGGAGCAGACCGAGGGCGAAGAGGAAGAACTCCTCGTAGATGAGCCGCTGGTGTCCGGGAGACCGGCGACGCCGCCACTCCCCGAGGGGGGATCCCTCGGGGGGGAAATGGACGGAGCGGATCGCTTCCGCCCGCTCCGGGAGTCCCAGTCTGGCGGCCACCGACGCCGGGAGCGATCCCGGCCCGACGGCCGCATCCGACTCGAGCAGGCGGTGGAGGATCTGTCGAAACTGCCGGGGCGAGAGCAGACCGACGCGCTCGTAGATCGGCACGATCCGGCCGGAGTGGACGCCCGCGGCGTCCTCCGACTCGGCGCCCTTCGCCGGAAGCAGCTCGTAGCGCGGGTTCCGGAACTCGGGGGACTGCCAGGGACCGGGCCGATGCACCCGTCCGAAGAGCTGAACCCGCCGGCCCGGCGTCAGGAGCCGCTGGAGATGGATCTGGTTGAACCAGGTCGCCCTCACCGGGCCCGAGGCGTCGTGGCCGCGCAGCTCCACGATGCGAAGCCGGGGCCGCCGGGTCGGCCGGACGCGAACCGACTCCACGACGATGTCCGCGGTCGCCTCCATCCCGTGCCGGAGATCCGCCGCCGATCGCTCGGCGGCGCGACGGTCGTCATATCGGAAGGGCAGCCGGAGGAGCAGATCGTCCACGCGCCGGATGCCGATCTCGGCGAGCGACGCCGCGCGCTTCGGTCCGACGCCCGGGACGTAGCGGACATCGTCGTCCGGTCCCGCGGCGGCCATCGGATCGGACCCGGCGAGATCCTCAGCGCGGTTCGAGCCGCAGCCCCCCGGCCACGACTTCGAGGCTTCCCACCGTGGACGGCAGCGGGAAGACGCCGCCGGGATCCGGAGCGGCGCCCACGACGGCGAACACGACGCCGAGAACCGCCTCCTCGAGGACGGCGGCGGGCAGCTCCACGCCGGCTACGGCGCCGCGCACGACCCGGGCGCGGGCCTGTCCGGCCTCGCCGGTGACCGCGACCACCAGCTCGACCGGCAGCGCATCCCCCGTGGGGGAGGCCGGGAACGGCATCCCCTCGAGCGCCGACGGAGCGATCAGGCCGCTGACGTGGACCTCGCCGGGGTCGAAGCGCACCGACGCGCGGGACAACCCGGCGCTCTCGGCGAAAGGGGCGAGGGTCGAGGACGCGAGCAGGGCGTTCGCTTCCGGCTGCGACAGGATCACGGACCCGGTGGGGTCGGACCCGAGACTCAGGAGCTTGAGCCACGCTCCGGTCTCGACCGGATCGGGCGGCTGTTCCTGCGCCGGGATGGCGGCGCCCGCGGCGAGCGCGATCACGGAGGCGAGAAGGGCGGGCAGCATCATGGGAAGGGAGTGGGGACGGGACCGGAGCGGGGGACGGGAGTGGGGACGGGACCGGAGCGGGGGACGGGAGCGGCGGAAACCGGAACCGTGGCGCCGGCCGGGGAATCATGCCGCGCCCGGGCCGGGAGCGCGGCGGCGAGAAAGTGTTCGCAGGTCTTCCGGGACGCCTCGGGGGCGTCGCCGGCGAGGGGAAGCCAGCGGAGCTCCCGCTCGGCGCGGAACCACGTCCGCTGGCGCTTCGCGTAGCGGCGCGTGGCGGCGATGACCCGGGACGCGATCTCTTGCCGCCGGTTCCGAACGGCGGCCGGATCACCGGTGTCGGCGAGCTCCGCGAGGATCTCGCGATACCCGATGGCGCGACGACCCGGCCACGCGTCGCCGTGGCGGTCGTGGAGCCGCAGCGCCTCCTCGATGAAGCCGGCGGCGAACATGGCGCGGACCCGTCGGGCGATCCGGGCCGCGAGTTCGTCCCGAGGCGGATCGAGCGCCACGACCGTCCAGTGGGCGCCGCCCAGCCGCGGCGAACGCCGGATCCTGAGCGACGAGATGGGCTCTCCGGCGAGCAGCGCCACTTCGAGCGCGCGGAGCCGCCGCACCCGGTCGTTCGGATGGATGCGGCGCTCCGCGGCCGGATCCAGCCGCGCCAGGAGTCGGTCCAGCCGCGGACGGCCCCGGCGATGCCGATCGAGGCGACGGAGCCGGGCGCGGAGCGTGGGATCCACCGGGGGCCCGTCGAAGACGCCGTCCCGGAGGGCGCGAAAGTAGAGACCACTGCCTCCGACGACGAGCGGGATCGCCCCCCGGCGCCGGATCCCCGCGATCGCCTCGGCCGCGAGCGTGGCGAAGCGGCCGGCCGAGCACGGGTCGTCGGGGTCGAGGACGCCCACGAGATGGTGGGGCGCGGCGTCGAGTTCTTCGGGCTCGGGCTTGCCGGCGCCGATGTCGAGGCCCCGGTAGATTTGACAGGCGTCGCAGGAAACGACCTCGATCGGAAAGCCCGCGCGCTCGGCCACCCGAACCGCGAGCCCGGTCTTCCCGGACGCGGTCGGACCGACGATCCCGAGGATAGGCGTCAGCGGCTCCGGCATCGCGAGGACGGGCGTCAGGTCAGGAGTTCCGGCATCGCGAGGATGGATGCCAGGTCAGGGGTTCTGACATCGCGAGGGTGGATGCCAGTTCAGGGGTTCGGACATCGCGACTCGATCGCGGGGCCCGCCGGGCGGTCGTCCGCGGCGAGGCCCCGGCGCGCGACCGCGAGGACAAGCAGCGCGAGGACGAGCACGACGCCGGCGCGGATCGCAACGGCCGGGAGGGCGCGCCGCCGAGGCATCGGTTCGTCCCGTTCTCAGCGCCGCCCGATCGTCGCGCCGGCGTAGTAGTGGGCGAGGATCTCGCGGTAGGTCGAGCCGGCGGCGGCCATGCCGTAGGCGCCCGCCTGACAGAGCCCGAGCCCGTGGCCCCAGCCCCGACCGTGAAACCACCACTCGACGATGCGACCGGTCCCGTCGCGCCTCGGCTCGGCGAAGAACAGGTTCTCGTTCAGCCCCAGCCGGGACCGGATCGAGAACCGCTCGATCTCGACCTCCCCCCGCACCCCGCGCACGAGAAGCCGGGTCACCCGACCCGAGGGGCCGTAGGCGAGGGGTTCGAGCGCGACGATCTCTCCGATGGCGCGCCCCTCGAGGCGCTCGATGCGCCGCGAGAGGTCAACGCTGTTCTTCGGCGCGAGCCACGATGCCTGGCCGGAGAAGCGATCCAGCGCCTCGCCGAGGTCCTCGAGAATGAGCAGATCGGCGCGGACGACGGCATCCTCCGGACGGGCGGCCGATCCGGATGACGGGTGGTAGCGGACGAAGTCGCCGGGCCGGAGGCGGAGCTCGGTCACCGGCGTCGCGACCGGCGCGGGCGCCGGACGGCCGGGAATGCGGACCGGCCGCTGTTCGCGGTAGAGGAGCCCCCCGGCCGCCGGTTCGAGACGAAGCAGGCGGCCAGCCGGGTCGTCCTCCGGCTCCACGAGGATCTCGCCCGCCGAAGCCCTCCGAACCTGGGCGCGGCGCAGGAGCCCGGCGTCGAGCCGGAGGAGCGCCGCAGCCGCGCCCGCGACTTCGAGCGCCGACACGGCTCGTTCGGCCCCGAGCCCTCGCTCCACGGGGGCCAGCAGACCTTCCGCGATGAGGCGTCCCACCGGAGACGAGCCGGGGAGGTCGAAGCCGGAGGCCGACCGCCGGCCGCAGCGGAGAGCCTCCACGAGCCCGGCGAAGGCGCCGAGCGTGAGGCGCCCTCCCGCCGCCCCCGTCGCGTCGCACCGCGGGAAACCCATCCACTCGAGCGCCCCGCCCACCAACGCCGCAGCCTCCTCCCGGGTCGCGTCCAGCCGCGGGAGATCCTCGATCCACCGGTCCGGCAGAGCGCCCGTCAGCGAGGCGATCCCGGCCTCGAGCGGGAGCGCCCGCCCGGCCTGGAGACGGGCGCCTCCCGCCTCCCGCAGACACGCCCGCGCGACCAGGTAGGGAGTGGGGGTGGAGAACACGTTCTCGGCGTTCTCGGTGGAGCCGCCGCAGGCGGCGGTGTAGAGGGCGTCTATGAGCCCGCCCTCGTAGAGGATGACTTCCCCCGCGGTCTCGCGGACGGCGCGGGTCGAGAGCGGACGCTCGGCGGCGACTCCGCCGTACACCTGACAGGCCGGACCGCTGCACAGGTCGTAGCCGCGGCCCCGGTAGGCGGGCCGGGGGGTCGAGGCGTAGGTGCGCGCGGCGAGCGCCTGCGCCTTGATCGCTTCCAGCTCCGGAAACAGGTCCGGAGGCAGTTCCCGGGGGACGACGCCGAGCAGGTAGTCCTCGAGCGCCAGCTCGTTCACGACGAGGACGCCGGCGCCGGAGATCGAGAACTCGAGCCGCCCGCGATACGGGGCCCCGTCCCATTCCAGGAAGGCGCCCGGGGGCGGATGCGCGACCAGGGGGGCGTCGCCGGCGATCCGGATCGGGGCGCCGCCCAGCGGCCGGACGACGAGGGCGTCGCCGGCGGCCGCGAGATCGAACCGTCCCGCCCCCGGGTACCCCCGGGCGCGGAGCTCCTCGACGGCGCCGGGCGCGGGCTCTCCTTCCACGACCGCGAGGAAACGTCCGGTCGCCGCATCGCGGGTCACCCGCGCGGCGGCCCCCGGATCCGGGCCCCCGGCCTGGCGGCGGACCGCTTCCCGCGCCGCCGCCTCGGTGGCGAACGACCCGAGCGCGAGAACCGCCTCCCCGCCGGGGATGGCCTCGCGCGCGATGAGGGCCTCGATCACTTCGATCTCGAGCGCCCCGGAGCGGAGCGCGAACGGCCGGGAGGAGGAGACCCGGGCGGCGGGGGCCGGATCGGCGAGCGCGACCCGGATCGAGGGCGGCGGCTGGGCGGCCGGCGCAACCCGGATCAAGGGCGGCTGGGCGACGAGGACTCCGGGCGCGACCGCGACCAGCGCCGGAAGCAGCCCGGCGACGCGCCCCACCACCGTCCGTTACCGATTGAAGAGGTCGTACGGACGTTCGTTGTACCAGAACACCAGCATGATCTCGAAGTTGCCGCCGGGGTAATCGTCGGGCAGCGGGAGGAGCTGGGACCCGCGAAGCGCGCCCACGGCCGCGTTGTCGAAGCCCGGCACCCCGGACGGCACGACGACCTGCAGCCACTCGAGCGCGCCGCTGCGCAGCACGCTGATCGCGATGGCCACGTGGCCGCTCTCGTAGGAGGCGGCGTAGGGGATGTACCAGTTGCGGCGCACTTCGGCGATCAGCCGCGAGATCCACGGGACCAGATTGGCGCCGCGGTCGTCGTAGTAGAGGGTGTTGTTGCGGTTGGAGACGAGCCCTCCCTCGGGGTTCCGGAACCGCTTGCCCTCGAGAAAACGCCAGATGTCGGTCGGGACGCCCTCGCGCCGACGCTCCCGCTCCGCGAGGGCGCGCGCCCGGGAGTAGGCCATCTCGTCCCCCTGACGGCGCACATCGGCCGCCGGATCGTGGATCCGGTCGCGGAAGGCCTCCGCGTCGAAGTCGAGCAGCGAATCGCCGACCGGAGGCGCCGGGTCGGAGGGCGGGTCCACCGGTGGGAACAGGAGCGAATCGTCCGGCGGAGCGGCAGCCATCCGCCGGGCCGCCTCGGCCAGCGCGGCGAGCTCCTCCGCCGAAAGGGCGGGCTCGTCCTCGATCCCGTCCATCGAGCCGCTCTCGGGATCGTCGGCCTCCGGATCCTCGCCCATCGGCTCGTCGAAATAGAACTCGTCGTCCTCGCCGTCGCTGAAGGGCAGGTCGTTCTGGAATCCCGTGCTCGGCATCGCGATCTGCGCCTCGGGGATCAGGATCTCGGGCGCGGGCGGCGGGGCGGGCGCCTCGGCGGCGGCTTCCGACTCGGGAGGCGGCGGAACCGGCTCGGCCTCCACTTCCACCGCGGGAGGCGCCTCCACGAGTTCCTCGACCGGCGGCGCCTCGAAGGCGTAGAGGAGCGGCTCGCGCTCGACCTCCGTGACCGCGGGTCGGGGTTCTGCTTCCGGCAGGGACACGAGCCCTCCGAAGAGGAACAGGGCGAGGAGGAGGTGGAAGGCCGCCGAGGCCGCCGCCGGCGCGTAGCGCCGGCCCGGAGAGGCGCCCGTCAGCGCGTCCGCGACGCCGCCCCGCTCGAGGCCCTCGAACAGACGGGCGCTCGACGCGGAGAGCGCGGCCGACGACGGGGTCGGACGACGGCGGGAACGCCGGCGGAAGGGGGGCGCCGATCGCCGTCGCGCCCTGCGACGCCGCTCCACGAGCCCGAGCGGGGGCCGGTCCGTCATCCGGCGGCGAGCCGATGCGCGACCGGACCCAGCAAACCCGCGGTGGTCATCCGGCAGCCGCGAGCGTGAACGCCGCTTCCACCGCCGGACGCCCCCCGACCCGAACCGAGCCCCGGAACCGGCAGCGCCCGGAGGATCCGCCGACGCGGGTGACCGTCAGATCGAGGCGATCTCCGGGCGAGACCCGGCGGCGAAACCGCACTTTCTCCACCTCCGCCAGCCGCCACCCGCGGCCCGCCTCCCCGTGAAGTCGCCGGCCGCACTCGGCCAGCGCCTCGAGGAGGAAGACGCCCGGCGCCACCGGAAGCGAGGGGAAGTGGCCGGCGAAGAAGGGCTCCTCCGGCGGGACGAGCCGAGTGGCCTGAATCGTGTCCCCGACGGGTTCGGCGCAGGCGTCGAGCAGGGGCCTCGCCGCAGCCGGGCCAGGGTTCCCGCCGACGGGGTCGGCCATGAGGCCCGGAGGGCTCAGCCCTCTTCGCCGCCGCTCCCGGACAGCGCGTTGAACCGGGAGATCACTTCGGCCGAGATGTCGAGCGACGGGTCCATGACGAAGGTGAGGCCGGGGCTGACCCGGATGATGAGCTGGATGTTCCGCTCCCGGGCCACTTCCTCGACGACCGGACCCAGATCGGCCTCGAGAGCCTGGAAGCCGGTGGCCTGCTGCTCGTTGAATTCGCGCTGCTGGTCTTCCAGCCAGCGCTGCAGGTCGGTCTGCCGCCGCTCGATGTCCCGGGTGAGGTCGGCGCGGGCCTCGTTGGAGAGGAGCTGCGAGCCGGCCCGGTTCGTGAGATCGCGGATCTCCTGTTCCCGAGTCTGCCGGCCGCGGAGGATCTCCTCCTGGAGCGCCTGGAGCTCGGTGAACAGCGCCTGGCCCCGGCTGGACTCCTGGGCGACCCGATCGATGTCTATGACGGCGATCCGCGTCGGACCCGGCTCCTGGGCGCCGCCCGCGGCGGGGAACGCGACGAGCCCGGCGGACAGGGCCGCCGGGGCGAGCACTCGGGCAAGAAGGCGCGGCGCGGCGGAAATCCGGGCGCGGCGGCGACGATGGAAGAAGCTCATGGCCTTAGGTCAACTCCGTGAACGCTAGGGGGCACGCAGCGGGCCCTGGCCCGCCGGAGGCGGCCCCGGCGCAGTCTAGAAGGTGGTCCCGATCCCGAAAACGAAAGCGGTGGCCCGATGGTAGTAATCCCGATGGGGATTGTAGGCGAAGATCAGCCGGAACGGGACGTTCAGCATGGGGATGAAGACCCGCATCTCGATCCCGGTGGAGGTGCGGAGGTTCTGGAGCATGTCGAGGTTCCACGTGTCCTCTTCGGCGAACGCGTTCCCGGCGTCGAAGAACAGGATCGCCCGGAGCGGTCCGGCGAGCGGGATGGCGTATTCCGCGTTGAACAGCAGCATCTTGTTCCCGCCGAGGAGCTGTCCGCTCGAGTTCCGCGGGCCCACGGATCGGATGTAGAAGCCGCGGATCTGGTACTCGCCACCGAGGAAGAAACGGTTGTAGTACGGGACGCCGGTCTGCTCCACGTCGAAGATGTCGATCTCCTCGCCCGGCGGCGGGTCGGCGCCTCCGTAGCCGTGGAGGTAGCTCCCCATGACTCGCAGCCCGAGCGAGGTCGCCCCGATGACCCGCGTGTGGGCCACCGCCTCGAGCGTCGGCTTGTAGTAGTGGACGTTGCCGCCGAGCATCCCGCCGGCGATGTCCAGCGATGCGGTGAGCTTGCGCCCGGTGCTGGGGAAGATCGGATGGTCCACCGTGTTGAACACGTAGGTCGGGCTGATCTTGCTCTCCCGGAAGTTCCCGGAGAGCCCGTAGAACCGCGGGTCGAGGTACGTCGAGTTGTAGTAGAGGTCGTAGAGGTTCAGGACGATGTCCGGGTCGGGCTCCCGGACCGTGATGATCGAGTAGCCGTAGTTCAGGAACGTCCTCGACCACCGCCCGAGGGGGATGCCGAAGATGATCCGGCCGCCGATGTCGTCGCGGGTGAACTCCCGCAGCTTCAGGGTGCGCTTGAAGACATCGAACCCGAGCGTCACCGGCTTGTCCATGAAGTAGGGGTCGGTGATCGCGATCTGGTAGTTCTGGGTCCGGCTCCCGGTCTGGACGGTGAAGTTCGCCGTCTCGCCGCGCCCGAGGAAGTTCGTCGTCCCGAACGAGGCGTTCACGAAGAACCCTTCGAGCCCGGAGACTCCGGCGCCGAACGTGAGCTGGTTCCGGTTCTCCTCGACGAGATCGAGCGTGATGTCGAGGCGGGTCTCGTCGTCGGGGCTCGGCTGGATGTCGGGCTGCTCGATGGGACGGAAGTAACCGAGCTGGTTGATCCGCTGGATGGAAGCCTTGAGCAGCTCCATGTTCATGATGTCCTGCTCGTTGAGCCACATCTCCCGTCGGATCACCCGGTCCTTCGTCGTGGAGTTGCCCCGGAACTCGATCCGGTTCACGAGGAACTGATCCTCCTCTGCGAGGTTGATCACGACGTCCACGATCCGCTCCTCCGGGCGTCGGCTCCAGGTCGGGAACCCGGTGAACTGGACGTAGCCGCGCGCCCCGTAGAGCTCCCGGAGCGAATCGAGCCCCTTGGTCACCCGGGACTCGTCATAGACCTCTCCCTCGGCGAGAGGGAAGAACGACCGGACGAACTCGGCCGGGAAGACGGAGGCTCCCTCCACGCTGACCTCGCCGACCCGGTACTGGTTGCCTTCCGAGACCGGGATCACGATGTCCATCCACCGCTTGGGACGCTTCCAGAACAGGAACGACCGGGAGTGTCCGTCCTCGTAGGAGAACTGGGGCGGACCGAACGAGACGTCGAGGTAGCCCCGCTTGAGGTACTCCTGACGGACGTTCTCGATGTCCTCCGCGTACTGCTCCTCGGTGTAGGTCGAGCCGCCGAGCAGCGCTCCCATGGCGTGGCTCTCGCGGGTCTTCTTCATCGCCCACCGCAGCACCCAGTCGTCGAGCGCCTCGATCCCGTCGAAGCGGACCCGGCGAATCCGGATCTGCTGCTCGTCCCGGATGTGGAAGACGACGCGGACATCCCCGTCCTCCTCGGTGATCTCGCTCGTGACCGCCCCTTCGGTTCGACCCTTGTCCACGAGCATCTCGTGGATCAGGTCGCGGGCGCGCACGACCTTCTCCGGGTCGTAGGGAGCCCCGACGACGATCCGGGCGTCCTCTTCCTCCATCTTCTCGAGGATGTCGTCGTCGTCGAGTTCCTCGGAACCGAGGAATTCGAGAGCATCCACTCGCGGACGCTCATGCACGACGAAGACGACGATCTTCCCCCCTCGTTCCCCGGGCCGCAGCTCGAGGCGCAGGTCGTCCGCGAAGCCGGTCTCCCAGAGGGCGCGGAACTCGGCGCGCAGCGCTTCCCGATCCACCGGGTCGCCGGGCTGGACCGTGAGGTGCGCCATCCAGGCGTCGGTCGCGATCAGGTCGTTGCCTTCGATCACGACCGCCTCCACGGTCTCGATCTCCTGCTGAACCGCGGCCGCCGGGACGGCGAGGAGTCCCAGGCAGGCGGCCGTCAGCGCGAGTCGCGGGCGGGATCGGAACGGAGCGGCGGGGATCATGGAACGAGGGCCTCCTCGGCCAGCAGGGTCTCGAGGCCTTCCCGGCCCTGGCGGATCACGAGCGGTTCGGCGTCGCGCGACGATTCCGGATCCACCGACGGATCCCGGAGAGAGACCTCGATCGGCGCTCCGGGCTGGATCTGTCCGGTCAGCACCGCCTCCGACAGCGGGTCCTCCACATAGCGCTGGAGCGCCCGCCGCAGCGGACGCGCGCCGTAGGCCCGCTCCGGCAGCACGCTCTCCACCAGGAAGGTCTCCGCCGCCGGAGTGAGGGTCACGAACAGGCCGCGGGCGCGAATCTCGGCGTTCATCCGACCCACCATGCGCCGCAGGATCTCGGTCAGGTCCGCGTCGGTGAGGGCGTCGAAGACGACGACCGCGTCGAGCCGGTTGATGAACTCGGGTCGGAACGTCTTCCTGACCTCGCCGAGCACGAGGTCGCGGGTGGCGGCTCGGGTGGCCGCCTCGTCGGAGGCGGCGAAGCCGACATGGGGCTGTCCGTGGAGATGCCGGGCGCCCAGGTTCGAGGTCATGATGAGGATCGAGTTCCGGAAGTCCACGGTGTTCCCGAGTCCGTCGGTCAGGCGGCCATCCTCGAAGACCTGGAGGAGCAGGTTCCAGACATCGGGGTGGGCCTTTTCGATCTCGTCGAGGAGCAGCACGCAGTAGGGATGACGCCGCACTCGCTCGGTCAGGTGTCCGCCTTCCTCGTGACCCACGTAGCCGGGCGGCGAGCCGATGAAGCGGGACACGGAATGGCGCTCCATGTACTCGCTCATGTCGAAACGCAGGAGCGCCCGTTCCGTTCCCAGGAGGAATTCGGCCAGCGAACGCGCCACCTCGGTCTTGCCCACGCCGGAGGGACCGAGGAACAGGAAGGAGCCGCCCGGCCGCTCCGGGTCCTTCAGGCCGGCGCGGGCGCGGCGGATGGCCCGGGCCACGCTCGCCACCGCCTCGTGCTGGGCCACGACCCGACGGTGCAGCTCGTCCTCGATGCGCAGGAGTTTCCGGCTCTCGTCCTCCTCGATCGAGACGAGCGGAATCCCGGTCCAGTCGGCGACGACCTCCTCGATGTTGCGACGGGTCACCACGGGGCGATCGCCGTCGTCGGTTTCCCACCGGGACTGGAGTTCGCGCAGGCTGGCCCGCTCGGCGTTCTCCTGCTCCTGCGCGAGCGAAGCCCTTTCGAGGTCGTCCCCCGCCAGGGCGCGGTCCTTCCTCTGGCGGATGGCCACGATCCGGCGGCGCGTCTCCGCGAACTCCTTCGAGAAGCTGTTCTCGCGCAGCTTCACCCGGGAGCCGGCTTCGTCGAGGAGGTCCACCGACTTGTCGGGCAGAAAGCGGTCCGTGACATAGCGCTCGGCGAGGCTCACCGACGCCTCGATCGCCTGCGGGTCGTAGGTGACCCGGTGGAACGTCTCGTAGCGCTCCCGGACGCCGCGGAGGATCTCGAGGGTCTCCTCGGTCGTCGGGGGGGCGATCCGGACGCCCTGGAACCGGCGTTCGAGGCTCCGGTCCCGCTCGATGTGGCGGCGGAACTCGGCGGGCGTGGTGGCGCCGATGACCTGGATGCCGTCGCGCGCGAGCGCCGGCTTCAGGATGTTCGCCGCGTCGAGCGATCCCTCGGCAGAGCCGGCGCCCACGAGCATGTGCATCTCGTCCACGAACACGATCGTGGTGGGAGACTGCTCGAGTTCCCGGATGATGGACTTCAGCCTCTCCTCGAACTGACCCCGGTACTTGGTGCCCGCCACGACCAGCGAGATGTCGAGCGTGACGATCCGCCGGTCGGCGAGGAAGATGGGACAGTCGCCGCTCGCGATCCGGGACGAGAGCCCCTCCACGATGGCGGTCTTCCCGGTTCCCGGCTCGCCGATCAGGACCGGGTTGTTCTTGGTGCGGCGGCAGAGCACCTGGATCACCCGGTCGAGTTCGGCGTGACGCCCGATCAGCGGGTCGAGCGCCCCGTCGCGCGCGGCCTGGGTGAGATCGCGGGAGAACTGGGCGAGCAGCGGGGCCTTCGGCGGGCGGGCGGGAGGCGAGGCGCGGCGGTGCTCGTGGCCCAGTGCGATCGCATCCCGGACGACCGCCGCTCGGACGTTCTGCCGGGCGAGCATCCGGGCGGCGGCGGAACCCGGCTCCTTCAGGATCCCGAGGAGGAGGTGCTCGGTGCCGACGCTCTGGTGGTTCAGCCGGTCCGCCTCCCCGCGGGCGTGCTCGAGAACCCGCTTCGACTCCGCCGACAGCGGCATGCCCACGGTCGTGGAGACGCTGTCCCGGAGCAGCGCCCGCCCGCGCACTTCGGTGCGGATCTGCTCGATCGAGAGACGCAGTCGCGCCGCGAGCGGCGGCGGCAGCTCGCGGAGCAGGCCGAGCAGGAGGTGCTCGGGCTCGATCGAATCGCCCCCGAGCTGGGAGGCCTCGTGCCGGGCGAAGTAGATCGCCCGCTTGGCGCGTTCCGCGTACCGCTCGAACACTGTGGAAGGACTTTTCTGCTGCCGGAGGCCCCGCTCCAGGGCCGCCCGGCGAATTTAGCAGCCGCCCGCCGCGCGCCTCGTCCCCGATGGGGGAGACTTCGCGCTGATGCGCCGCCTTCCCCACCCCTTCGCCGCCCTCCTCCTCGCCCTCGCCGCCGGTCGGGCGACGGCCGCCGAGGACTCCTTCGACGCGCTCCGCTGGCGCCACATCGGTCCCGTCGGGAACCGCGTCGCCGCCGTCGCGGGCGTCCCCGGCGATCCGAACACCTACTACTTCGGCGCCGCATCCGGCGGCGTCTTCCGCTCCGACGACGCCGGGATCCGGTGGACCCCCGTCTTCGACGATCAGCCCGTCCTTTCGATCGGCGCCCTTGCCGTCTCCGACGCCGACCCGAACGTGGTCTGGGCCGGCACCGGCGAGGCGCACATCCGCAGCAACGTCTCGCTCGGCAACGGGGTGTACCGCTCCACCGACCGGGGGGAAACCTGGACCCACGCCGGGCTGGAGGCGACCGGGAGGATCTCGCGGATCGCGACCCATCCCGAGGATCCGGAAGTGGCGTGGGTGGCCGCCCTGGGACACCTCTACGGGCCGCAGCAGGAGCGGGGGATCTTCCGCACCACGGACGGCGGGGGAAGCTGGGAGCGGGTGCTCTTCGTGGACGAGAACACGGGAGCATCGGAGGTCGTGATCAGCCCGGCGAACCCGCGGCTGCTGTTCGCCGCCATGTGGCAGATGCGGATCCGGACCTGGGGCCGGGAGAGCGGAGGCCCGGGGAGCGGCATCTTCCGCTCCTCCGATGGCGGCGACACCTGGGAACGGCTCGAGGGCGACGGCCTCCCGGCTTCGCCGCTCGGCAAGATCGCCCTCGCGATGACGCCCGCGGATCCCCGGCGGATCTACGCCCTGATCGAGACCAGCTCGAACGAGGACTTCGCGCCCATCCGTCCCGAGGACGACGGATCGCTGTGGCGTTCCGACGATGCCGGCGACACCTGGCGGCTGGTGAACCGGGACCACACCCTGATGCAGCGGCCGCACTACTACACGCGGGTGGTCGCCGCTCCCGACGACCCCGACGAAGCCCACTTCCTCGCCACCCGCCACACGACAACGACCGACGGGGGCTTCACGACCTTCCTGAACGACTCCGGGGGCGACCACCACGACATGTGGATCGCTCCCGATCAGCCCGATCGGATGATCGTGGGCCACGACGGCGGCGTCAGCATCTCGACGAACCGCGGCGAGACCTGGCATCGCCCGCGACTGCCGATCGCGCAGATGTACCACGTGTACACCGACGACGAAGTCCCCTACCGGGTCATGGGGAACCGTCAGGACGGCCCGTCCTCGCGGGGGCCGTCGAACAGCCTCACGTCGGGGCCGATCCCCATCGGCGCGTGGGCGCCGGTGGGAGGATGCGAATCCGGTTTCGCCATCCCCGACCCCTCGGACTCGGGGGTGGTCTGGTCGGGGTGCTACGAGGGCATCCTCGAACGCTACGAGGACGCCACCGGGCAGGCCCGGAACGTGAGCGTCTGGCCGGACAACCCCGAAGGGTGGGGCGCCCTCGAGCTCCGGGACCGGTTCCAGTGGACCTTTCCGATCCACATCTCGCCGCACGATTCGAACCGGGTGTACGCCGGCAGCCAGCGGGTCCACGTCACGACGGATGCGGGGCAGTCGTGGACGGCGATCAGCCCCGATCTGACGACCGACGACCCGGCCCTCCAGCAGAAGACCGGAGGACTCACCTTCGACGACGTGAGCCCCACCTACGCGGCGGTCCTGTTCTCGCTGGCCGAATCACCGCACACGGCCGGCGTCCTGTGGGCCGGCAGCAACGACGGCAAGCTCCACGTCTCGCGGAGCGGCGGCGCGTCGTGGGAGGACCTCTCGGCGAACCTCCCGGATCTGCCGCCCCTCGGGACCTTCTCGAACATCGAGCCCTCGCGGTTCGCCGCCGGGAAGGCGTACGTGACCGTGGATCTCCATCAGCTCGGGGACACGGGGACCTACGCCTACGCCACCACCGACTTCGGGGCGAGCTGGCGCCGACTCGGAGCCGACCTCCCGCAGCACACCCACAGCTACGCGCACACGATCCGGGAGGATCCGGTCCGCCGCGGCCTGCTCTTCCTCGGAACCGAGAACGCGGTCTTCGTCTCCTTCGACGACGGCGCGACCTGGGAGTCGCTCCAGTCGAACCTCCCGCGCGCGCCGGTGCACTGGCTCACGATCCAGGAGCGGTTTTCCGATCTGGTGGCGGCGACCTACGGCCGCGGGTTCTGGATCCTCGACGACATCTCGCCGCTCCGCGAGTGGCCGGAAGCGGTCGGCGAGGAGGAGCCGCGGCTGTTCCAGCCCCGCGACGCCTGGCGCTTCCGGATGCGGCCGTCCCCGATGAGCCAGCCCGAGGATCCCGGCGCCGGGCAGAACCCGCCCTATGGCGCCACGATCCACTACCGGCTGCCGGAAGCCGTCACGGGCGGCGTCTCGGTCGAGATCCTGGACCCGGACGGCGAGGTCGCGCGCACGCTCGACGGCGACGGCGCCGCGGGCCTGCACCGGGTCGTCTGGAACCTGCGGAACGAGCCCACCCGACAGCCGCGGCTCCGGACGCCGCCCCTCGACAGCCCGCACCAGGTCCTGCCCGCCCGGGGCTTCCGCCTCCTGACCGAGTCGCGTCCCGTCTCCACGCTGCTCGCTCCGGGCGAGTACACCGTGCGACTCGTCGCTGGAGACGACAGCGCCGAGGCGCCGCTCCGGGTCCTCGCCGACCCCGACGCGCCGAACGGCGGCGCCGCGATCCCGGAGCAGATCGGCACGCTGCTGCGGATCCAGGAGATGGTCGGCGAGGTGGGCGCCATGATCGAGGAGATCGAGTGGCTGCGCCGACAGACCGGCGATCGCCGGGCCCTCGGCGCCGCCATCGTCGCCGTGGGCGGCGGATCGGGGCTGGGCGCAGCCGCTTCCGAGTACGACAGCGCGCTCATGGAACTCGAGGCGCGGCTCTTCGAGCTGCGGCTCACCGGCGGCAACGCCGGACAGGACACGCTGCGTTGGCCGCGCCGCCTCCACGCCAAGCTGAGCAGCCTCCACGGCTATATCGCGGGGAGCGACCACCGTCCCACCGACCAGCACCTCGAGGTGCTCGCCCTCTACGAGGGGGAACTCGGGGACACGCGCCGAGTGCTGGAGCAGCTCGCCGGCGAGGAACTGGAGGCGTTCAACTTCCACCTCGCCGGGGCCGGCCTGCCCCCGGTGATCCGCTCCACGCCGGAGTAACCGGCGCCCCCACCCGACTACTCCGAGAGCTTCTCCTCGAGCAGGCCGCGGGCGATCAGCGTGAAGTCGTGCTCGGTCACGATCCCGACGAGCTCGCCGTCGTGGACGACCGGCAGACAGCCGATCCCGCGCCGGTTCATCAGCCGGATCGCCTCCACGGAAAGCGTCGAGGGCCCGATCGTGACGACCCGCTTCTTCATGATGTCCCGCACCGGCATCGTCTCGTCGCCGCCGAGCTCGCGCTCGGCCACCAGCTTGATGATCCTCCGGTAGGACACCAGCCCCACCAGCTCGCCGTCCTCTTCGACCGGGAGATGACGGATCCGGCCCCACTCCATGAGCGCCGCCGCCCGCTGCACCGATTCGTCGGGGTGGACGGTGCGGATGTCGTGGGTCATGTACTGCTCCACCCGCAGGTAGTGGTGCTTCCACCCTCCCGAGTCGCCGAGCCGGGGGAGCTCCCAGCGGTGGACCGGCTGCCCCTCGCCCTGAAGCCGGCGGGCCGCTCCGGTGATCGCGCTCAACCGCTCCGATTCCGACGCCTGCGTGCGGAGCCGATCGAGTCCTTCCAGCATCCAGGTCGCGCCGGAGCGGCCCCGCCGCACCCGCTCCTCGATGATGCCGAGGTAGTGGTCCGCTTCCTCGTGACCGACGCCCTTCCGGGCCAGTCCCTCCCGGGCCCGCGGGATCAGATCCTCGAGCAGCAGGTCGCGGGCGGGCCGGGGCTCCCCGTCGAGCCAGGTGAGCTC
Source organism: Acidobacteriota bacterium (assembly GCA_022822745.1). Taxonomy (GTDB): domain Bacteria; phylum Acidobacteriota; class Vicinamibacteria; order Marinacidobacterales; family Marinacidobacteraceae; genus JAJEAO01. The sequence goes on along the minus strand of JAJEAO010000120.1, from coordinate 17,478 downwards.
CGCCCTCACGCCCAGGCGGCTGGCGGCGAGGAAGTTCTCCGCCGCGTCCTCGAAGGCCATCGCCTCGCTCGGCTCCACGCCATCGGCCGAAAACGCGCTCATCAGGCCGAGCCACAGGGCCATGTTGGCGACCTGATCCGGGAGCGACGGACCGCTCGGGAGGTAACGGCTCTCGATCCGGAGGTGAGGCTTCCCGTTCGTGATCCCGTAGCAGGGGCGGTTCCAGCGCCACACGGTTCCGTTGTGGAGCGTGAGCGCGGAGAGGAGCGGCGGGTCGCTCTCGTCGTCGGGCTCGCCGGCGTCCAGCAGGACGGAGTGGTGGGTGATGTTGTCCTGGAGGATCTCGACGACGCCCCCGCGCACCCAGTCACGGCCGAACGAGCCGCGCGCCTGGCGACGGCGAACGTTGGGGCCGCTGGAGCGGGTGTCGAGACTCTGCTCGAACAGCCCGATCCGGGTTTCGCGCCAGAGCCGCCGCCCGAACAGCAGCGGCGAGTTCACCGCGCAGGCGAGGATCGGAGCGCTCACGAGCTGCGCCAGGTTGTAGATGCGGCTGAACTCCGCGGCCCCGACCTGGAGGTGGACCTGGAAGCTGGCGTTGCACGCTTCCAGCATCACGTTGTCGTGCGTGACCCGGATGTCGTCGGCGCCGCTCAGGCGGATCGTGTAGGGACGATGGCCCCGCAGCCGCGCCAGCCCCTCGTCGAGCACCCGGTAGCGGGACAGCGGGGTCATGTTCGCGAGGCTCATGTCCGAGAGCCGGAGGGTGGGGAGGATCCCGGTGAGGCAGACATCCACGCCGACGCGCCGCGCCGCGTCGGCGGCGAGCGTCATGGCTTCTTCCAGGCGGCGCTCGGTCTCGCGGAGCAGACCGCCGCCGAGCCGCATCGGCGGCAGATTCGCCTCGAGGTTGAACAGCGCGATCTCGGTGGTGAACGAGGGATTGTCGAGCTCCTCGAGCACTTCCAGCGCCTTCGGCGCGGGCCGGTGCCCGTCGCCGATCAGGAACATCTCCTGTTCGACGCCGACGCGGTACACCCCCTCCTCGATCTCGCCCCTCCGGATCATCCCGTCGAGCTGGCGCAGCTCCCGCAGCAGCCGGACCTCGAACCGGCGCAGCGCTTCGCCCGAAACCGCGCGCGCATCCAGCCGCCCCATGACGGCGGCGATTCTACGGGGCCGGAGCGCCGGGAAAGCGCCCGACGACCGGTTCGGGCGCTCGCCGGCTACTCCGCGCCGTCATCCACGATCCGACCATCGAGCAGGTGGATCGTCCGATCGGCGCGGTCGGCGTAGCGGGGATCGTGGGTCACCATGCAGATCGTGGCCCCGTTCTCGTGAAGCGCGTCGAGCATGTCCATGACCTCGGAGCCGTTCGTCGAGTCGAGGTTTCCGGTGGGCTCGTCGGCGAGCAGGATGGACGGCTCCCCCACGACCGCGCGCGCCACCGCGACCCGCTGCTGCTGCCCGCCGGAGAGCTGCGAGGGGTAGTGCCGCGCCCGGTGGGTCATCCCCACCCGCTCGAGGGCGGCGGCGGTGCGGCGCTTCCGCTCCGCGGACGGCGTTCCCCGGTACACCAGCGGCAGCTCCACGTTGTCGGACACGGTCAGATCCCCGATGAGGTTGAACGCCTGGAAGATGAACCCGACCTCGCGGTTTCGGATCCGGGCCCGTTCGGAGAGGCCGAGGTTCGCCACCGAGCGTCCGTTCAGCCGGTATTCCCCGGCATTCGGCGTATCGAGGAGTCCGAGGATGGACAGCAGCGTGGACTTGCCGCACCCGGAGGGACCGGCGATCGCGACGTACTCGCCGCGGTCGAGCCGCAGGCTGACCTCCGACAGGGCGTGGGTCTCCACCTCGTCGGTCGTGAAGATCCTGCTGATCTCCTTCAATTCGATGACGGTCTCGGCCATCTGTCCTCCTCGGGTCCGGCTCTCGCGCGGCCCTTCCTGTCGATCTCCTCGACCCCGTCGGCTCACCGGAGCCGGATCCGGTCGCGCCCTTCCCACGCGGAAGCGTCCGAAAGCACCACCGCATCCCCCTCCGCGAGGCCTTCGAGCACCTGGACCAGGTTGACCGAGGCTCGTCCGAGGAGCACCGGGGTGCGGACCGCGTGGTCCTCGCCCGGGAGCACCCGAAAGAGATCCACGGTGTCCCCCTCCGATCCGAACGCCGGCCGCCCCACATGCAGCGCGTCCTCCAGCCGGGCGATCTCGACCAGTCCGTCCACCGAGAGGTCGCTGCGCGCCCCTCGGGGCAGCGGGCCGTCGAGCCGGACGTCCACGGTCACGGCGCCGTCGGTGACCTGCGGATCCACCCGCGCGACCTCCCCGAGGACGACCCCGGCGCGCGTGTCCACCCGCGCCGGCTGCCCGACCTCGATGTCCTTCGCCTGGACTTCCGCGATCCGGAGTTCCGCCTTGAGTCGCGCCGGCTCGGCCACCCGGGCGAGATCCTCGCCGGCGGCGACCTGCTGGCCGGCCTCCACCGCGATCTCCTGGACCACGCCCGCGATGCCCGCCCGCACTTCGAGGCGGGCGACATCTTCCCGGCGAAGCCGGGCGGCCGCCCGCAACCGCTCGACGCGGGCGGCCTCGGCTTCCATCTCCGCCGCCGCCACCGCCTCCGCGAGTGCGAGCCGCCGCGCCTCCCGCCCCGCGCGCTCCTCCAGATCCGCCGCCGCGCTCTCGCTGTCCTCCAGCGCGATGCGTCCGATGATCCCCTCGGCGTGGATCTGCCGGTCCGCCTCGGCGTCGAGCGCCGCCTGGCGCGCCTCCGCTTGCACCGTGGCCAGCCGCGATCGCTGGGTCAGGACCTGGCGGCGGAGCCGCACCCGGCGGTCGTCGAGCGCGGCCTCGGCGGCCGCAAGCTCGAGTTCCGCGCTCTCCAGCGCCTGGGCGGCCTCGCGGTTCTCCAGGGTCAGGATCACCGTGTCCGGCTGGACCCGCACTCCGGGCAGCGCGTGGACGCGGACCACCCGACCGGGGCCGGACGCCGCGATCCGGCGCACCTCGACCGGCGCCAGCGTTCCCGGGCCCCGGACCCCGAGCACCATCTCGCCGCGGCGCACGGTGTCCACGAACACGGCGTCGCGATCCACGGCGGGAACCGCCGGATCGAGCCGGAGCGCGAAGACCACCAGCGCGACGACGACCACGGCCCCCGCCCCGGCGATCGCGAACCGACGGCGCCGGCGGGCTTCCCGGGCGCCCTCCCGCGCAATGTCCATCGGTTCCGCTAACGCCGCGGCGAACGTTCCGTTCCCGCGCTCTCTCCGGAGGACGCCGGGCTCGTCGGAACGATGGCGCGGCCCCCGAACAGCGAGCGGCCGGGCAACTCGGGATCCGGCGCCAGATCGAGCAGATCGAGGGCGGTGGGCGCCACGTCCAGCGCGCTGGCGCGGGGCCACCGCGCGCCGGCGGGGATCCGCGGACCCCATCCGGCCAGGACGCCCAGCATGTCGCGGCGGGTGGGCAGGAAGCCGTGGTTGCCGGCCGGTCGGGCTTCGGTCACGACCTCTGCGCCCGGGAGCGGCGACAGCACGAAACCGGGAGCCACGGTCGGGAACAGCTCCCCGGTCGAGGCGCCGCCCGGGCGGATCACGCCGTCGCCCGAGGCCTCGAGGAATCCGGTGACCACCGGTTCCCCGTCGAGACCCCGGATCCCGAGGAGCGCCTCCCGGACCGCGGCCAGAACGCCGGGCGCCTCCGTCTCGGACACGATCCCCTGTTCACGGGAGGCGCGGTTCACGGCGACGCTGCCGTCGCCGGTGGTGAGCAGCATGGCGCGGGTCCGGGAGAGATCGGGCCGACCGTCCTCGGCGAACTCGAGAAGGCCGGCGCGTTCGAGCGCGGTGTTGACGTGCACCCGGCGATCCGTGCCCGCCATCCCGTGATCGCTGACGACCAGGACATGCGCCCCCGCTGCTTCGGCGCGCTCCAGCACCCGTCCGAGCACTCGATCCGCTTCCGCGAACGCCCCGCCGAGCACGGGTCGCAGCCGCGCCGCGAGTTCGGGATCGTGCGAAGGGAGGCGCTCATCGAGCAGGCCGTATAGGAGGTGGCCCATCTCGTCCGCCACGCCGAAGTAGAGCGCGATGAAGTTCCACTGCGGGATCCGGGTGGCGGCCTCGAGATGGAGCAGGAGCGCGTCGGCGAGGTGCGCCGCGATCTCGAGGAGCCGCTCCTCCGCCAGGCCCTCGCCGCCCGCGAGGTGGGTGGGGCCGAGTCGCCCGGAGACGTAGTCGGGAGCGCCCAGCGTCCGGGGCCACGCGGGAGGGCCGAGCCGTCCGGTCCAGCCCCCTGCCCCCCAGCCGCCGGCGGGGTGGAAGGCGGTCTCGCTCGCGCCGGTCCGCAGGACCAGGAATCGGGGCGTCCCGACCGCCCCTCCGGCGTCGGCCGCGAAGGCCCGCACGGCGAACTCCACCCGGCCTCCAGCCGTTGCCGCGGCGGCGCCGAGCGATGTGGAGAAGCCGCCCCGGTCTCCGACCGGAACGCGGGCCAGGAACACCGGACGCTCCGGAGGCGGATCCGGCAGGACGGCGAACGTGTCCCACCCCGCCCCCTCGACCCGGGCGTCGTCGAGGAAGACCCCGAGAAACGCGCTCTCCCCCACCCGGAACCGGAAGGCCGCCTCGGCGCCGGAGGGAGTATCGGCCGGATCGAGAAGCGGGTGCGTCGCCTCCCGCAGGACTTCCGGAGCGAGCCGGAGATCCCCGTAGCCGGTCAGCACGGACAGGCGTTCCCGGCCCGCCGCGTCCAGGCGCCGGAACGCGGACTCCAGCGGGTAGGTGTGGGTCGTGTGGAGCGCCACCGCGGTTCCGCCGGCGCGGGCGACGCGGGTCCAGAGAGGGTCGGCGCGGAGCAGCTCGGCGGAAAACCCGCTGCGGGTATCGAGGAGCGAATGCGACTCGGGAGGCTCGGCCAGAACCGCGTTCCCGGTGATCCCGGTGCGACTCCCGGGCAGCCCGGTCCAGATCATCGCGAAGGAGGCCGCCGTCTTCGACGGAAACGCGGTGATCATCCCGTCCGCGAAGGCGCCCTCCGCGCGCAGCCGGGCGAAGTTGGGAAGCTCGCCGGCGTCGAGGAATTCGAGCACGAGATGGTGCGCCGCCCCGTCCAGCCCGAGGACGATCAGGCGCTCCCCTTCGAGCGCCCCTTCCAGGGCCCGAACCGGGCCACTCGCCCCCAGGACCGCGAACAGCCCGAGAGCCGGGACCGCCGCGCGCGCCCGCATCATGCCGCGAACCCTACCCGCAGTCGCCGTCCCGACCTCGGCCTGCTCGCCTGCCATCGCAGCTTCCACGCCGGGAACGCCCCGGCCCGGGAGCGGTCGGAGCGGAGGGCATGCGATCGGCTCCATCTCCCGTGGACTTCGGCTCCCCGCGAGGAACGCCGCGTCCCGCATCCGGCGCGGCGGGCTCCGGGCGCCGGTTCATCCGCTCCGAGATCCGCGAGTCGGGAGGCTTCGGAACGCGAGATCGGGGTCGGCAGGATCGCTCGATGGGCCCATCGAGTACGACCATGGATACGACCATGGATCTCCCCTTCCGGAGGGTGTCGTGGCGGGCGCGTCCGGCCGGGTTCGGCCGCTGTCACCGTGCTACGATGCGAGCCGTGCGGCAGAAGACCTTCACATCGACCGCGACGACCCACGGGATTCGAGTGGATGTCGAGGCGCGGTTCGCCGACGAACGGCGTCAGCCTCAGCCCGCCTGGCTCTTCCAGTACGACGTGGCGATCACGAACGAGTCGCAGGACATGGTGCGGCTGCTGAGCCGCCACTGGGTGATCGAGCACGGGGACGAACACGTCGAGGAGGTGCGTGGACCCGGCGTGGTCGGCGCCCGTCCGTACCTCGTCCCCGGAGAGTCGTTCCGCTACACCTCCTGGTGCCCGCTTCGCTCTCCCTTCGGGATGATGCGCGGCAGTTACGTCATGGAAGTCCCCGGCGGAAAGAAGTTCGAGGTCGAGATCGCGCCGTTCACCCTGAGCCAGCCCGTCACCCTCCACTGAGTTCCCTCGGACGGCCGTCGGCTTTCGGCCGGCCCGCACTGCGCGCGCGTCGGCGGCGCCCCCGACCGACGCTCGCGGACCGCGCGGACCGGTACGAGCTCTACCAGAACTCGGTTCAGGACGCCCCCGCGGACGCCGCCTTCCTCGACGACGAATTCCACCGCCGGCGCGGTCGCCGAGCCGGGTCGTTCCGGGAAGACTTCTGCGGGACCGCGGCGCTCGCGTGCGAACTGGCGGCGCGGCGCCCCGGGAGTCGCGTACTCGGCGTGGACATCGCCGAGGAGCCTCTCGAGTGGGGCCGCCGCCACAACCTCGCCGCGCTGAGCCGATCCGAGCGGGCGCGGGTGCAGCTCGCGCGAAGCGATGTGCTGGACTTCGACGGGCCCCGCGTGGACCTCATCGCCGCGTTGAACTTCAGTTACTGGATCTTCGAGACCCGCGATCGGATGCGCGCCTATTTCCGCCGCGCCCGGAAAGCGCTCACCGCGGACGGCCTCTTGTTCCTCGACGCCTACGGAGGATCGGACTGCCACGAAGAAAAGGAGTACGCCCGCGAAGAGGACGGCTTCACCTTCCTGTGGGACCAGGTCGCCTACGACCCGATCAGCGGCCGGATGCGCTGCGCCATCCACTTCGAGTTCCCCGACGGAAGCCGCCTGCGCAACGCGTTCCGCTACCAGTGGCGGTTCTGGTCCCTACCCGAACTTCGGGAGATCCTCGCGGAGGCGGGCTTCCGACGGACAGCGGTCCTGTGGGAAGGCGCCGACGAGAACGGCGAAGGCAACGGCGTCTTCGAGGAGGTCATCGAGGGCTCGGCGGACGAGACCTGGATCGCCTACCTGGTGAGCGAGCCGTAACCCAGCCCACTCCCGGCGCACCATCCGCCGGCGCGCCGGGCCGGTTCTCGCGGTAGCGTCCCCGCCCCGCATCGACAGCGCAGCCCGCCAGCGCGCTACGCTCCCGAACGACGAGGCCCGAAGGCCCGGGGAGCACGATCCATGAGCCGTTCCGAGGTCGAGCGAAAGCGCGTGGCCGAGCGCATCCGGAGCGCCGCCGGCAACACGAGGCAGAGCGCCGCGCTGTCGCCGCAGGACGCCGGCGAACGGTTCGCCCGCCACCGGGATGGCGAGGCGCACTTCCGGGCCGCAGCCGAGGAATGCCTCGCCCGGGACGACGACCTGCAGGCGGCCGAGAAGAGCTGGGGCGCCTTCGCCCAGGCCGTCAAGGCAGCCAGCGCCCTCCATGGGAGAGAGCTGAAGGCGCACTTCGCGGTCGTCCGGGTGGCCCACGCCCTCGCGGAGATCATCGCGGAGACGGATCCCACCGCGGCGGATCGCGTCAGGCATGGGCTGGCCGCGGCGAACACGCTGCACCAGCACTTCTACGAGCAACACCTGTCGCGCGATCTGGTCTGCGCGCTTGCTGCAGACGTGGCGGCGGCCCTGGACGTCATCGAGAACCGCTTCTGGCGTGAGGCAGCCTGAATCTCATCTCTCTCGATCGGAGAATCCGGTGAAGAACTTGCCATTGGATCCTGCCCGGATCCGGGAGGGGATCCGCATCGCCCTGGCCGAGGCGGAGGAGGGACGAGACCTGGACCCGACCGAAGCAGCGACCCGACGGGTTCGCTTCCGGGAGAACGGCGCCTATGACCGCAAGGTCGCCGCCGTGTGCCTGCGGCAGGACGACCACCGGTTGGCGGCGAAGAAGAGCTGGGCGTCATTCGCCAACGCGATCCAGGCGGTGTGCGCTGCGGAAGGCGTCCTGGTCACCTGGGACAGGGATCTGGTGCGCATCTCCTGGAGACTCATGTCGCACGTTCGCGAGGCGGACGCGGCCGCCGGGAACACGCTGGACCGCGGCTTCATGGCAGGCCAGACGCTCCTCCAGCACTTCCACGAGGACATCCTGCCGTCGGACTTCGTGCCCTCGCTGGTCGCCGAGGTCATGGATGCCGTCGCGCTTCTCGACTCGGCCGTCTGCGAGACGGATTGACGCCCGCGGTCCGCAGGCGCCTGCGGAGACCGCTGTGGATGCTGCCGGGCTACGATCGCGGCGCGACGCTGTCACTCGCCTGGACCGCGCCTTCATCAGACCTTGACCGACACCCCTGAGTCCCTCGCAGCCCGATGCGACGACTCCCTGCCCCGGACCGAACGGGGAGGCAAGGCATGACGATCCCCACCCTCGAACTCCCGCAACTCGACGCGGCGATCCGGCGCGGCGCCCGGATCGCGATGCAGCGAGAGCCGTTCTCCGCCCGGGATGCCGAGCGCCACCGTGCGACGTACCTCGACAACCTGACGCACTACCGCCGCGTGGCGTCGGACTGTGTGGCGAGCGGCGACTACCTACAGGTAGCCGAGAAATCATGGGGCGCGTTTGCCCAGGCGATCAAGGCGACTGCCGCCCACCACGGCGTCGTGATCACCACCCACGCCGATGTGCTCGGCGTCGCGAATGCCCTGGTGCGCCTGATTCGCTCCACCGACCCGAGGACCGCGCGACGGGTGGCGGCTGCCGTCCACACCGCGCGCAGCCTGCACCAGCACTTCCGCGAGAACGACCTCCCTCCCGGATTGGTCCCCGACGCCACGATGGCGGTTCTCGGGGCCGCGCGAGAGTTCGGCAAGCTCTCCGAGGTTCGCCGTTGATCGGAACAACCGCCGGAGGGCCTCGCCCGAGAGCGGCCTTCCTCGTCATCGGCAACGAGATCCTGTCCGGCAAGATCGCGGACACGAACACCCGCTGCCTCGCCCGGCTGCTCCGGACGAAGGGAGTGGATCTGCGCCGGGTCGTGACGATCCCCGACGAGGTGGGAGCCATCGCCGCCGAGACCGCCGCGCTCTCCGGGGGCCACGACCTCGTGTTCACCTCCGGCGGCGTCGGCGCCACCCACGACGATGTGACGATGGAAGGGGTCGCCCGCGCCTTCGGCGTCCCGGTGATCCACCACCCCCGGTTCCTCGCGGCGCTCGCGGCCAGGGGGCTGGGCTCCTCGCACCGGGACCTGGCGCGGGCCCCGCAGGGTTCGGAGCTGCGGGGCGGTGGATTCGGGGGCTCGGGGCCGTGGCCGGTGGTCGTGATGCGAAACGTCTGGATCCTTCCCGGACTGCCCCGCGCCTTCGAGCACAAGATGGAGCTTCTCGGCGACTGCCTCCCGGAGGGGCCGGCGTTCCATGCGGACGCCGAGTTCGTCGCCGGCCCCGAGGAGCGGCTGATCCCGGTTCTCGACCGGATCGTCGCGGCCTACCCGGAGGTCCAGATCGGCTCCTACCCCGGCCCGGAAGGAACCCGGATCACCTTCGACGGAGACGACGCGGGCTCGGTGCGACGGGCCGCCAGCGACTTCCGCGCCGCGCTCGCCGAGGCCGCCCGCTGAAGTGCTCCGTCCGGCGAAGCGCCCGATCCTGCCCGCCACTCACGTCGCCTGGACCCTGTGCGCGTGAGTTCGCTGGCGGCTCCCTGAAGTACGGAATCGCCGGAGATGATGGAGAGGAGCCCCCTGGGCCCTTTCCGCCCCGGCTTCGGAGGGCAGCCTCCCTGGCTGGCCGGACGCGAACGGGAGCAGGACATCCTGGGGCGTCATCTGGAATCTCTGGCTCTCGGAGTGGCTCCGGGCACGGCCGTCGTGCTCTGCGGCCCTCGCGGCAACGGCAAGACGGTGCTCCTCGGGTGGCTGCACCGCAGCGCGCAGCGTGGGACCGCGGTTCAGACACTGAGGCTTCAGCCGGCCGGAATGTCCGACCACACACGGCTCATCGAGCGACTTCTCCCACAATCCTCATGGTGGCGCAGGCTGGCGTCGGGAGGGGTCGGATTCGGAGGATTTACCGGGAGGCTCCGACCGGGCCGGCGGCCCCCGGTAGAAGGGATCCTGGCGGACCGGGCGCGCCGCGCGCCCCTGCTCCTTCTCGTGGACGAAGCGCACACCCTGGACCTCGCCGTCGGGCGCTCCCTGCTGAACGCCTGCCAGCAAGTGAGCGCCGAGCTCCCGCTTCTCCTCGTTCTGGCCGGGACACCGGATCTCGAAGGACGACTGAACGCGATGGGAGCGTCGTTCTGGAGCCGCGCCATGAAGATCCGGATCGGTCGGCTGGGACGCGATGCCACACGGGAGGCTCTCCGCCGCCCCTTCGCCGACCACGAGATCCGGCTCGACGGTGACGCGCTCGACCGGATGACCCGCGAAAGTCAGCTCTACCCCTACTTCATCCAGTTGCTCGGAAGCCTGGTCTGGCGGAGGGTCTCCGCTCTCGGGGAGCGGGCGGGCGTCACGGTCGAGACGGTCGAGGCCGCCCTGCCCGAGTTCGGCCGGGAGCGCCGCGACTTCTATCGCCTTCGCGCCGAGGAACTCATCGAGCGCGACCTGCTCCCGGTGGGAAGGGCGGTCGCGGAGGCGTTCCGGGAGCGCTCGCGGCTCACGGACTCGCAGCTCTCGGCCGCGGTCGCGACGGCGCTCCCGGAGGCCGGACCCGCAACGGCGCAACGGAAGGCGGTACGCACGGTCGCGGACCTCGGGCTCGTCTGGCGGTCCACGGGACGCCTCGACTGGGAACCCGGCATCCCGAGCCTGATGGACTACCTGAGGAAGCACGCCGCCGCCTGATCCGGGCCGGAAGCGCAGGCTCCGCGCCTCGCCGCGCGGTTCGGGGCAGAATGGGGGCCGCCCATGCCCCGCCGTCCCCTCGCCCTGCGCCCCCGCGCTCCTCTGCTCCTCCTCCCCGCGCTGCTCGGTCTGGCGCCCCTGGCCGCCGGCCAGGACGGGCTGGCGCTGTCCGACGAACACCGTCGCTGGCTGGAAGAGGAAGTCGTGTACATCATCAGCGACCGGGAACGGGACGCCTTCGAAAGGCTCATCTCGGCCGCGGAGCGCGAAGCCTTCATCCAGGCCTTCTGGTCCCGGCGCGATCCGGAGCCCCTGACCCCGGAGAACGAATTCCGCATCGAGCACTACGAGCGCATCGAACACGCGAACACCCGACTCGGGCGGGAAACCGGGCTTCCGGGCTGGATGACCGACCGCGGCCGAATCTACATCCAGCTCGGCGAGCCGGACGAGCGGACCACGTTCGCTTCGGTTCCCGGCCTCTATCCGACGGAGCTGTGGTTCTATCTGGCCCGCGAAGAGCAGTTCCTGCCGCCAATCTACGTACTCTTCTTCCGCCAGTACAACGCCGGTCCCTACCTCCAGTTCAACCATGTGATCCACCAGCCGGAGGAGCTGCTTCCGGCCCAGTCGTTCCCGGACGGTGACTCGCGCATGGAGGCCTACCGGCTGCTCTCCGAGATCTCCCCCGACCTCGCTCACGCCTCCATCACGATGCGCGCCGACCGCGGCGTGACCGCGAGCCTGGCGCTGCCCGACATCGAACTCCTGCAGACCCAGACGCTCCTCTCGGATATCAATCGGGCCCCTTACCGACTGCTCGACACCGGATGGGTGACCGGGGCGGAGACCGCCCGCGGCCTCGTGGAAAGCGACTACCTGTTCAACTTCGTGCCGAGCTCCGGCGTCGCGCGAGTCCTTCCCGGCCCGACGGCGGACGTCCGGTTCGTCCACTACGCCATCGAGATCGAGCCGCAGCACTTCACCGTGGCCCGCGAGGAGGACGGGAACGAGTACTTCACCCGCTTCGAGATCACCGGCGAAGTCGTGAACGAGGAGGAAGACGTAATCCACGACTTCGCGGTCGAGCCGTTCCTGCGCCTCACCGAGAGCCAGCTCCAGGAGGTCGGGGCGCGTCCCTTCACCTACCGGGGCGCCTTCCCTCTGATCCCGGGCGACTACCGGCTTCGCGTGATCCTGAAGAACGCAGCCCGGACCGAATACACCCTGTTCGAGGACGAGCTCCAGGTTCCGGAGGACGACGCCCTGCTCTCCCGACCGCTGCTCCTCCATGGTCCCCCGGCCCCGTCCGGAGGCGGAGAAGCGGACCCGAGGGCCTGGTCCGTCGGAGACAGCCGATTCGTCCCGAACGCCCGCTCCGTGGTCGCCGCCGGCGGCAGGCTCCAGGCCGTCGCCGCCGTCGCCGGACGCGACCGGGTGAGTTTCCGGGTCACCCCGTGGCAGGCGACCGATGCGCCGGCCGAGACGGTCGCCGCCGTCGCCGAGGCGGAGGTCGAAGTCGTGGACGGCGTCGCCTGGTGGTCCCCCTCCACGACCGATTGGGACACCGGCCGCTATGTTCTCTCCCTCATCGCTGCCGACGAGGAGCGGACGACGACGCTGGATCTGACCGCGCGGCGGGCGGTGGCCGCTCCGTGGGGACTGAACGACTCCTTCGGCCTCGAGCAGCCGGGCGCCCTGGCCGCGACGCTGGCGGAGCAGTGGCTGCGCGCGGGGGACCACGCACGCTCCAGGCAGTCCTTCCGACGCGCACTCGAGGAGAACCCGAACCTCGGGCGGGTCCGTCTCGCGCTCGGCCGCTTCGCCCTCGAGGCCGCTGACCCCCGGGAGGCGGTGCGCCTCCTCGAGCCGGCGCTGGCGCAGGCTCCGGAGGATCCCCGGGTGCTGCGCCTCCTCGGCGATGCCCACCGGGAATCCGGCAACCCCGCTCGCGCCGCGGAGCTCTACGAGCGCTCCCTCTCGGTCCAGGCCCCCGACGCGGCCCTCCTGAACGCCCTCGGCTGGTCTCTCGCCGCGGCGGGAGAGCGGACTCGCGCCGCCTCCTACCTGGAGCGGTCCCTCGACCTCCAGCCGGAACAGCCCGAGATCCGGTCGTTGCTGACCGAGCTGCGGGGGAACCCCGGCACCGGGCCCCCCGGGTAGCCGCTTCGGATCCGGCGGACCGGATTCCGATTCCACGGAAATCCGCTATCCGTTCGGTTTCGTGGATCGAAGGCCCGCCTGGAGCGGCCTCCGGGAGCCGTTTTCCGACCCGTATCTCTCATGGAGACTTGCACTTGGAATCCCGGTTGGGGAGATCGTCCGTTTCTGGCATAATCGGTGCTCTTACCCCTGAGACCTCGCGGAGCCCTGTCGCCCGGTCTCCGTCAGCCCAATCAACTTTCCCCAGGAGGAACCATGCGAAAGCCCACTTTCGCGCTGCTGCTCGCAGCAGCCGTGGCCTTTCCGGCGCTCGCGTTCGGACAGGCCGGAGACTCGAGTATCCGGGGCACGGTCACCGACGACACCGGCGCCGTGCTGCCCGGCGTCACGGTCACGATCACGAGCCCGGCGCTGATCACCGCCGAGAGCGCCGTCACCGACGGTCAGGGTGGATACCGCTTCCTGAACCTGCCCGCTGGCGAGTACGTCCTCGAAGCGGCGCTCTCCGGGTTCGCGACCTCGCGTCAGGAGGGACTCCTCGTCCGCGCCAGCACGAACATCGGCGTGGACCCGGTGATGTCCATCAGCAGCGTCCAGGAGACGGTCACCGTGACCGCCGAGACGCCGATGCTGGAGATCTCCCGGCCCGGCAACATCCTGACCATCGAGGGCGACCTCCAGCGCGACCTCCCGATTCAGGCTCGCGGCAACTGGAGCGACTTCCTCGAGATGACCCCCGGCGTGAACGCGCGCCCGTTCGATGACGGCTCCGGCCGGATGGTCTATTTCGGCCACGCCACCGAGCACTTCGCCCACGTGATCCAGCTCGAGGGCATGGCGGCGGCCGGCTACACGGACGCGCAGGTCACCTATGTCGGCATGAACGCCGACATGATGGAGGACATGTCGGTCAAGACCGGCGGGGCCGAGGCCAAGGACCCGATGGGAACCGGCCTCATCATCAACGTGGTCACCCGCAGCGGCGGGAACGACATCTCCGCGTCGGCTGCCTACGACTATCAGGACTTCGACTGGGGCACCGGTGACGACGAGGGTCTCGGCGGTTTCTTCGGCGACAACGAGTTGCCGAGCGGCTTCGATCCGTTCGCGTCGGAAAAGGCCAACTTCCAGGCGCTCGGCGCGTACACCCCGCCCGAGGGCCGTCCGGCGGCAGCCGGCACCCCGACCGCGCACCTGGTGAACCAGGCGGACTTCTCGGTCGGCGGTCCGATCATGCGGGACCGGGCTTGGTTCTTCGCTTCCTACCGCTACGCCGATCTGGCGGCGCGCATCAGCCGCGGCGCGACCGACATCGAGCGCCTGAACGCGCTTTCGGGACTGTCGCTGGGGACGACCGGCGTCGCTCCGACGTACTCCGAGTTCAACAACACGACGAAGAGCCACCAGCCCTACGTCAAGATCAGCGCCCAGCTCAACCCGAGTCACGAGCTGAACCTCTACTACCAGGGCGACACGGTCGAGAACACCTCGAACCGCGAGTACGACCTCGCGGGCCGGCTCACGGTCCAGACCGGCGGCAACCTGATTGGCGGCAAGCTGACCTCGGTTTTCGGCGCCTCCACGACCGGGCAGTTCACGGCCTCCTACAACGACAAGGCCTCCCAGGTTCCGCTCGACATCCAGAACCAGTTGAGCACGCTGCCCCTGTATGTGGAAGTACACGGCGGCTATTCGGTGAACGACAGCGGCACGATCGCGCGCGGCGGGCGGATCGCTGCCGCCGGGACTCCCAACGGCACCGATCGGCCGGCGCAGCTCATCCTGCTGCGGGCGGACATGACCCACTACCTGGACGACGTGGCCGGATCCCACGAGATCGGCTTCGGTATCTACGCCGCTCCCTGGAACACCTACCCGAGCACCACGGTGTACGCGACCCACAACGGTTGGGGCACCGAATACCACACGCCGGTCAACGCCAATGGGGAACCGACCACCGACGTTTCCCAGGCGGTCGCAACGCGCTGGTTCGAGCGCCGCCGGACCGGGGATGCGAACGGTCCGATCGACCGGCTCCTCACTCGTGACGCTCAGGACAGCAACATCGCGGGCTATCTGCAGGACGCCTGGAAGCCGAACGACCGGCTCACCCTGACGCTCGGGCTCCGGGCCGACTGGGTCAAGCGCTACGACGCCCTCCTCGACTTCGAGCGGATGAACACCTGGGCCATCGGACCGCGCGCCGGTTTCGCCTACCAGGTCACGGACGACGGACGGACCATCTTTCGTGGCAACGCCGGCCGGGTCCATGAGCAGATGAACGGCCGGGACAACATCACATCCGTCCACGGCGGCACCAGCGCCGGCAGCTACGTCGAGTACGACCACGACGGCGACGGAATGTCCGACTTCGAGCGCTACACGCCTCCGGCCGACCGGCTCTCCATTGACGCTCTCTTCGATCCTGCGGGCGTCACCCAGCCCTACGTGGACGAGGCCATCGTCGGCGTGCGCCGCCAGTTCGCCGGGCAGTTCGCGGCGGATGTGGCCTTCGTGCACCGGCGCTACACCCACAACTACGCGCTTCGCGAGGTGAATGGTTTCTACCCGTCGTGCTGTCCGGCGCAGCCGCCGCTCGGCGAGTTCCAGTTCGGCGCGTTCAGCACCGACTACGGCACCCTGCTCCAGCAGACGAACAACACCTGGAGCAAGCTGGTGTACTCCGCCATCGAAATCACGACGACGCGCCGCACCGAACGGATGTCGGCCACCCTGAACATCAGCCGGCAGTGGCAGAACTTCTCCGGTGACTGGAACCCCACCGATCCAGCCGCGTTCATCCAGCCGGACAAGTTCAATTCCGACAAGTCGCTCTACATGCCGCGCGGCAACAACGAACACAACACGTTGCGCGCCAGCAGCGCCCTGTCCTACGCGCCGACCTGGCGGCAGTACTCGATCCGGGGCGGCATGAGCTACCTGATGCCCTACGACGTGACTCTGGCGGTCAGCTACACCGGGAACGCCGGCCCATGGTCCGGTCCGCCGCTGCAGAGGCTTGCCGCGGATGATCCGCAGGTCACCCAGTACGGCCCGGGCAGCGCGAACAACGGCTTCACGAACCCGCTTGCGACCCGCTACCGCATCCTCGGGGCGGATCGGGGTGATCTCCAGCCGCAGGCGCCGACCGTCCACACCGTCGGCCTCTCACTCGGAAAGATCCTCGACCTCGGCCCGGCGCAGCTTGAGACTTCGATCCAGGTCTTCAACCTGCTGGACGCGGCGAACCACAACCAGTTCACCTACAGCGGCGCGAACCGAACCTGGGTTCCGGCCTTCCTCGAGCTTCGCAGCCGGCAGAACGCCCGCACGATGCTCGTCCGCGGCACGCTCCGCTTCTAGACCTTCGCAAGCCGATTCCTGAGGCGCCGGCCCTCCAGGGCCGGCGCCTCTTCGGTGTACTCGGGCGAGAGAGTCGGGCCCGGCGCCGGGAGCGCTCGCGCACGCAATCTCGCCAGCGGCCAGGAACGGAGGCCCCGTACACTCCCGCCGCGCACCAGAACCCGCACCTCCGCCCTTGTTGCCGGCGCCCAACCGACTCGACCTCCCCGTCCCCGTCTCGGGAAGCCTCCACCCCCTCCCGGCGTCCCCCACTGCCAAAGAAGGGTGGGCCCGTACACTGTCTTGACTTCGCGCCCCCCCGCTGGAGTGGGGCCATTCGGGAGGTTCCACATGGGCGCCGTGATTCTTCTGGTGGCGTTCGTCGGACTGGTGAGTCCGGCATCGGCAGCGACCGGCGATCGACCCGAGCGGCGGGAGCGCGAGAAGCAGCTCGGGCAGGCCTCCACCGCCGACGAATCCTCCCGGCGCTCCGCATCGCCCTCGTGGGACCTTCAGGCGTTCGCCCGGGGCGGTCTGGCCGGGCTCGCGAGCAACGGTCACGTCGTCTGGAGCGGACCTGTTCCTCCCCAGCAATCGAGAGTTCCCGAGTCGCTCGCGTTCGAACACGACGTGTCCCGCCAGCGTCGCAGCCCGGCCTGGGGCGCCGGGCTGCGGGCGATGCGCGGACGCTGGGGTCTGGAGGCGCAGTACACCCGGGTGTCCAGCGGCGCCTTCCAGCCCGGCAGCATGATCCAGGAGACCCTGATGAGCCCGCTCCGCGACCTGGCGCCGGGTCGGGAGGCCGAGGATCTGTTCATGACGCAGGCCATCCTCGAATTCCCGATCCGGGGAGGCAGCGCGCACGCCTTCGCCGGGCTGGGAGCCGGCGGGGTGAGACTCCCGACTCCGGATCGGACTCGCCGGGATGGCGTCCTCATCACCGATTTCTACAACGCCGAGGTCGAACCGCGCTATGCGCCAAGCCTCTCGCAGCGGTTCGCGCCCGCCGAGCAGTCGGGACGGTGGTCCTTCCTGGTCGGGGGATCCGCCGGGCTCACGCTGCAGCGAGGGCGAGTCCTCATTCGGCCGCGCGTGGACATGTTCCTGCGCTGGGCGCGGCGCACCGAGGTGAGCTGGGAAGTGGAGGGCGAGTTCGATCAGCCCGATGGCCTCCAGTGGATCGCGCTCGGGAGCGAATCGGTGGAGGTCGTCGCGCGTCCCGTCTATGTGCTCTTCGGCGTGGACATCGGCTGGTCATCGCGGCCGTAGCCGCCGTCGCAGCCGGGCGAGTCTCCGACTCGCCACACCGACGCCGCCAGTCCAGGGGGGTCCGGAACGTGACGCTCCCGA
>JAJEAO010000074.1 GCA_022822745.1 Acidobacteriota bacterium | reverse complement strand
CCGGGCTCCTGCCCGGCACGCTTGCCGGCGCCCCGGGCTCCTGCCCGGCACGCTTGCCTGCGCACCGGGCCGGTCCTCGCGGTAGCGGCCCCGCCCGGCACGCTGCCGGCGCTCCCTGTCGCCGGCTCACGGCCGCACAATCCCCCCGATGAACCCCGAGTCCCTTCGCCACCTGCTCCGCGAAGTCGCCGCCGGCCGCGCCTCACCCGAAGCCGCGGCCCGCCAGCTCCGCTACCCCTTCGAGACCGTCGGTGACGAGACTCCGTTCGCCCGCCTCGACCACCACCGCGAACTTCGCCGCGGCTTCCCCGAAGTCGTCCTCGCCGAGGGCAAGACGCCCGAACAGGTTCTGCGCATCACGACCGCCCTCGCCCGCACCGCCACCCAGACCCTCGTCACCCGGGTCCCCCCGGAACTTTCGCAGCAGCTCGCCGCCGCGATCCCGGACGCCGTGGAGCACCCGGAAGCCCGGGCCGTCGTCTTCACCCGGACCCCCCCGACCCCCCTCGACGCTCGAATCGGCGTCATCTCCGCCGGCACCGCGGACATCCCGGTCGCGGAGGAGGCCGCCCTCACCGCCGGGCTCATGGGGGCGGAAGTCCGGCGCACCTACGATGTGGGCGTCGCCGGGATCCAGCGGCTCCTCGCCGAGGCGCCCCGCTTCGCGAAAATCCATGCGCTGGTCGTCGTGGCGGGCATGGAGGCGGCGCTCGCCCCGGTCGTCGCCGGCCTGGTCCCGTGCCCGGTGATCGCGGTCCCGACCTCGACCGGCTACGGGGCTTCGTTCCAGGGTCTCGCGGCGCTCCTCGCGCTCCTGAACAGTTGCTCTCCGGGCGTCACGGTGGTGAACATAGACAACGGCTTCGGCGCCGGCTACGCCGCGGCGCTCGCGGTGGCTCACTTCCGCCGGCTGGAATCCGCTTCCCGCTGAACCCCCGTCCCTGGAACGAGCCGGCCCGAACGGACGGCGAACCAGGCGACCACCCCCGGAACCACGTACTCGGTCAGGCGCCATCCGGGCGACAGCACCCAGCCGGCCCCCGGCGGCGTCACCCACAGGGGCTGGTAGCTGAGCACCAGGGTCGCCGACAACGCCAGGATCCCAGCGAACCAGGCGCGCCGCTCGGGATGGAGGAGGACGAACGGCAGGCTCCACAACAAGTACCAAGGATGGGCCACCGGCGAGAGCAGGAACCCGGCGGCGGCGAGCGCTCCCATCGAGAACGCCGGGGGCTGTCTCCGCGCCAGCAGCGCCGCTCCGACCGCGAGCACGCCGCCGAGCGCCGCCGGGCGCGCCAGATCCCCGAGCGCCCACTCCAGCGGCAGGAACAGGCTCTCGTTGAACCGCCAGTGACGCGCGTAGTGGGCCAGGCTGAATCCCATCTCCCCGAGCCGGGTCCCGAGCCCGTCGCCCATGGATCCGGGCATCAGGAACGGCGCGAACGGAATCGCCGCCACCCCGATGGCGACAGCGAGGACCGCGGCGCGGTTCGCACAGGGAGTGGAGCGGTGTTCCCGAGCGGCAGAGGATGCGGCGGACGTTCGCGCCGCCCGACGTCGCGCCGACGCGCGATGCGCGACCAGAAAGGGAACGAGGGCCAACCCGGCGAACTTCACCGCCCCCGAGAGCCCGGCGAGTCCCGCCGCCACCAGAACGCGCCCCGACGAGGCCGCGACCAGCGCGAGCCCGACGAGAGCGATTCCCAGCGCGTCCCCGTGCCCGCTGCCGGCGATCTCCACGATCGCCAGCGGGTTCCAGACCCAGCCGGCGACGAGCAGCGGGTCGAGCCCCCGGCGACGCAGCAGGAGGATCAGCGCAGCCACCAGGGCCGCCTCAGCCAGAACGAACCCGGCCTTGAGCACCCCCGGCATCCCGCCCGGACCGGGAGCGAGCGAAGTCAGGCCGGCGGCGAACCACTGCGCCCCCGGCGGCCAGATCGCGGGCAGCATCCAGTACTCGACGCCCTCCCGGATTTCCGGGAGCCGCTCGCGCAGGGACTCCAGCGCCGGGTCATTCGGGGGGTGGGCCCACGGATCGAACCCCTCCGCCACGACCTGTCCCTCCCAGACCGCCCGGTAGAGATCTCCCGAGAGGACGGGCGGCCCGGCGAGGAACACCGCGCGGCTGATCCCTCCGGCGAGGAGCACGACCACGAGGGCGCTCGACCCCGGGCGCCGTCCCGCCAAGGCCAGGTGAATCGCCCAGGCCACCGGGGCGAACGCCGCCAGATGGAGCGCCGCATGGACAGCGAACCCGCGATCGCCCGCGAGCACTCCTCCGGCGAACAGCGCCCCCAGCGTCCCGAGGACGGCGACGTGGACCGCCGCCGCGATCCATACTCCGCCCGCCCGCCGCATCCTCCCCCTCGCCACGATACCCGCTGCATGGAGCTCGTATGGAACGCCGGGCAGTCTCCCGGCGGGGCCCTCCAGACCGGCGCGGCGAGCCAGGTCAGCCGTCGCGGCCACGGCCAGTATGGACCGCCTGCCTACAGACCGGCACTGTGAGCCAGGTCAGCCGTCGCGGCCCCGGCCAGTATGGACCGCCTGCCTTGTATGGAGCGCCGGGCAGTCTCCCGGCGGGGCCCTCCAGACCGGCACGGCGAGCCAGGTCAGCCGTCGCGGCCCCGGCCAGTTATGGACCGCCTGCCTTGTATGGAACGCCGGGCAGTCTCCCGGCGGGGCCCTCCAGACCGGCACTGTGAGCCAGGTTGGCCGTCGCGGCCCCGGCCAGTATGGACCGCCTGCCTCCAGACCGGCACTTGTCGGCGAGGCTCACGCACCCCCCGGCGCCGCTCCGGAGAAGGGCCAGTTCTCCCGGTGGGAACGAGCCGCCAGAACCCGGTAACCCGTATCGGGTCACAGCGTGTTACCTTTACGGGTAGATCTTTCCCAACGGCCTCGCGCCACTTCCCTCAAGACCTACGCCATGAAACGCCTTCTCTTCGCCCTCTCCATCCTCGCCCTCGTCTTCGGGTTCGCCTCGATCTCGACCGCCGAGGACATGGCCTATACCGGCTGGATCGCCGACGAGGCCTGCGCCAAGGACTACTCCAAGGCCGGGAACGCCGGTCACAAGGGCTGTGCGACCGGTTGCCTCAACAACGGCGGCAACGTGGCTCTCGCCTCGCCGGACGGCTTCCACCTCCTCGATCTGACCGCCGAGAAGGCGATGGAGCACCTCGGCATGGAGGTCGTGGTCATGGGCACCCTCGACGAGGCCACGAACACGATCAAGGTCTCCTCGATCAAGGCGAGCTCCTGACGCCAACCCCCTGAGCAATCGCCGGCCCGAGCCGGTCAGTGCGCCACCCCAACTCCCTGTCCGCCGGGCGCGGACAGGGAGTTTCCCTTTGCGCCGGTGGCGAACCCACCCACAGTGTGATAGGGTCTAGGCGACCTTGTGTCCTGATATACACCGGGCGCCGCCCGGCAGCCCCTAAACCCCGGAGGTAGGTGGCATGATGTCCCGTTCTGGCAGGCCCGCAACCGTTCTTGCGCACATCCTGCTTCTTCTCCTGTTCTCCTTCAGCGCCGGCCTCGGCCTGGTCGCCTGCGGTGATGAAGACGAGCCGGCCCCCGCGCCGGCCCCTGCTCCGACTCCGACTCCGACTCCGGAGCCTGAGCCCGAGCCGCCGGAACCCGAGCCCGAGCCTGAAGGGCTGCCCGCACCCGAGAATCTCCGCGTCACCGCCAGCGGCGGAACCTGGCTCCAGTGGGGCTGGAACGCCGTCGAGGGCGCCACGGGCTATCAGGTCCAGTTCAGCCGCGACGAGACTTTCAACGACTCGGACCCGGTGTTTTTCAAGGCGGCGAACCAGACCAGCCACCGCCTGGACAACCTCCCCGGTCAGAGCGCGGGCTACCTTCGGGTGCGCGCCTTCACCGGGACCACGACGGACCCGGACCCGGGCGAGTGG
>JAJEAO010000111.1 GCA_022822745.1 Acidobacteriota bacterium | reverse complement strand
GGTGCGGAACGTCACGGCGTGCCGGGCGGGAGCCCGGCGCGCCTATGGAACGCCACTCTCCAGAGTGGCAAGTCCGATGCGCAGGTGCGGAACGTCACGGCGCGCCGGGCGGGGGTGCGTCGCGCCAGCCCTCCGTGCCGGGCAGGAGCCCGGCGCGCCGGCAGCACGCGACTTCCTGCGGTAGTCAGCCCCGGCGACGGAGCTCGAACCCGAGCCGGTCGAACGCCCGCTTGGCGTGGTTCGTGTGGAAACTCGGACGGCCCCCCACAACCAGCCGAAAGGCCTCCTTGACCGGCCACTCCCGACCCTCGATGACGACGAAGTGATTACGGCCCCTTCCCGGCCATCGACCTTGAGTCGCAATGAGGACATCATCGCGATCGAACTCGTAGGTGATGCCGCGAATGTGGTGGCGCATCGTGTTGCTCCTCAGCCCTTCCGCCAGCGCGGACGAGCGTCGCTGCCGGAGGCCGGCGCTCGGCTCAGTTCGTCGAGTGGGAGGCGACGGCGGCTCGGATGGCGGCGACCGTGACCTCCGAGCGGTGGCGGAAGAGCCTGTTGCCCCACGCCCGCGTCCGATCGAGCGGCTCCACGTCCACGCCGTTGATCGTGGTCAGACCGGCGGCGCGCCGCTCCGAGATCCGGATCGAGTTCGGATCCACCGCGGCCATCATCGAGGTGATCGCGTAGTCGTCGTGGATGCCCTCCGGCGTCTGCTCCACGCCCTCGTCGGACAGCCAGGTCTGGATCGCCTGGTAGTCGTAGAACTCGGGGATGAAATGCACCCCGGGGTCGCCTCCCCACTCGGCGGTGAGCTCGTCGGCGACGGCCGCCATGCCGCGCTGGTTTCCGCCGCTGTCCCCGATCAGGATGATGTGGGAGAAGCCGCTCGCCTTCAGGCTCCGGGCGACGTCGCGAACCACGGCGCGGAAGGTCTCCTCGCTGAGACCCACGGTGCCCGGATAGCGCATGTGGCCGGTCGGCGGGTCGAAGTCGCCCTCGGGAACCAGCTTCAGGATGGGCGCCACCAGTGCGTTCCCGAGATCGCGGGCGATCACCTCGGTGAGCCCTCGAAGCAGCACGTTGTGCTTGCCGGTGACCAGGTACGGACCGTTCTGCTCGACGCCGCCGCTCGCGACGATGGCGGTGTGCCTGCCGTCCGCGATCAGATCGCGCACCTCCATCCAGGTCAGATCCTCGATGAAGACGCTGTCCCGGATCGGGATCGGGCGGGGCTTGTCCGGGGCGGGGCCGCCCTGGGCGGCGGCGAGCGGCGCCGCGAGGACGGCCGCGATCAGGACGAGGGCGATGCGCATCGGGTGTTCTCCTGTGGGTTGTCGGAGCCGGGGGCCGTGACTCAGGCGCTCAGCCCCTCCTGCAAGACAGTATCGCGGTAGTCGTCTCCGCGGACCCGGACTTCCCGGCACGCCTCCCGCAGGAGCGAGGCGCCGGACGGAGTGATCCGATCCCCGAGGACCGCCTCCCCCCGGGGCGCGCGGAACGGATAGGCGGTGGTGCAGACGAGGCGGGCGCCGTCGGTGTAGGCCCGGTTCAGGAGGTAGAGGACCTTCTCCTCCGCCCAGGCGCCCGAGACGGCCCCCAGTTGATCCAGCACCAGGAGCTCGGCGGAGCAGACCGGACGCAGAATCATCTCTTCGGAAACATCGGGATCGCCCCAACTGTCGCGGATCCGGTAGAGGAGGGTCGTGACATGGACGAAGCGGGCGCGCGCGGCGATCGCGCGCTCGCGCAGGATGCGGTGGAGCGCCGACACCGCGAGATGGGTCTTGCCCACGCCCGCCGGGCCGCTCAGGAGCAGTCCGGCGCGCACGTCCGGATAGGCGTCGGCCCATCGCTCGACCGTCTGCCGGGCGTGGCGGAGCGAAGCCCCGAGTTCATCGAAGTCCCGGAAGGTCACTCCGTCGCGGAACTTCGCCGGAACCCCGGCCTCCGCGAGCGTGAGCGGCGTCCGGGGGGCGTTCCGGCACCGGCACGGCGTGACGCCGCCTCCGCCGGGGACCGGCCTCCAGCCGGTGCCGCGACACTGGCGGCACGGCGCGGTCCGGGACTTCGCCATGTCCGGTGCCGGTCAGCGCCCCGCGGATCGCTGTTTCCCCGGGCCGGTCCGGACGAGCTCGGCGCGGGGCAGGCGCACGAGAGCGTGGCGGGTCCGGGCGCTGAGGGCGGCGGAGTCGCGGGCGAGATCGCGGTGGACGAACTCGGTGAACTGCCGCACCTCGTCCTGCATCCGCTCCATCTTCTCGCGCATCTGCAGGATGATGTCCACGCCGGCCAGATTCACGCCCAGCTCGCGAAGGTTCAGGATCATCTGGAGCCGCTCCAGATCGGCGTCGGTATAGATGCGGGTGTTTCCCTCGGTTCGCGAGGGACTCAGCAGGCCCTCCCGCTCGTAGAGCCGCAGCGTCTGCGGGTGGATGTCGTAGAGCTCCGCGACCGCGCTGATCATGTACACGCCCTTGCGGCGCTCCGCGCTCACGCCGTCGCCTCCCCTGCCCCGTCCGGGGTCGCGAGCGAGCGGCGCAGCTCTTCCCGCGGCGACTCGGGATAGTGCTCCGCGAGTTCGTCGAGCAGCTCCCGGGAGCGGTCGTCGCGGATCGCGGGGATGTGCACCTGCGCCTCGAGCAGCAGGTCGCCGCGCTCGCCGCCGGGAACCGCGGGCACTCCCCGTCCCGCGAGCCGGATGCGGGTTCCCGGCTGCACTCCCGGGGGCAGGCGGACCGTGACCGGCCCGCTGAGCGTCGGTACCTCGACCTTGCCGCCGAGAGCCGCCTCGGTGAGCGTCAGCGGCAGCGGGCAGGTCACATTGCCTCCCTGGCGCTCGAGAACCGGGTGGGGCTTCACTTCGACATGCAGGCGGACATCCCCCGGAAAGGCCCCCCGGACTCCGTGGTGTCCGGCGCCCGGGACCACGACCGTCCCGCCGTCACTGATGCCGGCGGGGACGCGGGCGACTACCCGAGCCGGACGGGCCCGCAACCCCCGCCCGGAGCAGCCGGAGCAGCGGGTGTGGAAGAGAGCGCCCCGACCCTGACACGGGCTGCACGGTCGCACGAAGACCATGTGCCGGAAGCGGCGCAGCTTGCGCCCCTCGCCGCCGCACGCCGGACAGGGGACGCCGGAGTCGGCGAGCGCTTCCCGGACCGGCCGTCGGCCGCGGCCGCCACAGGCGTCGCAGGCCTCCTGCCGCACGATCCGGAGGCGGACCTGCCGGCCCGTGATCGCCTCCGGAAACGAGATGCTCACGCGGGCGTGGATATCCGATCCGGTCTCGCTCGGCGGCTCCGGATCGGAGGAGCCGCCGAACAGCTCCTGGAGCGGCCGCTCGTCCCGGACCGAATCGTGGGCGAAGTCGAAGCCGGCGAAGCCGTACTGGCTGGGAGCGCGCGGCGCCGGCTTGGGCGCCCGCCCGCCACGCCGGTCGTACTCCGCGCGGCGATCCGGGTCGGCGAGAACCTCGAAGGCCTGCTGGACCTGCCGGTACTGCTCCTCGACGAGGAGATCGGCGGGATTCAGGTCGGGATGCAGCCGCCGCGCCAGCCTCCGGTAGGCCTTGCGGATGCGGGCGAGGTTCGCGGTGCGCCGGACACCGAGAACCTCGTAGTAGTCCACCCGCTGCGGCATCTCCCTCGTGCAGTCCGTGAACCGTACCTAGTCCACGATCTCCGCATCCACGATCGTGTCATCGGCGGCGCCGTTCCCGCGACTCGCCTTCCGCCCGCCGCCCGGGGGCGGGGGGGGCGGCGGCGAGGCGTCGCCGGCAGCCCCGGTCTTCTGCTTGTACATCGCCTCGGCCAGGCGGTGACTCGCCTTCTCGAGACCCTCGCGGGCGCGCCGGATCCGCTCCATGTCCTCGTCCTTCAGCGCGGCGCGCGCCTGGGCGACTGCGGCCTCCACCTCGGCGCTGTCCGACGCATCGAGCCCGGCGCGGTTCTCGTTCAGCATCTTCTCGACCTGGTGGGCCAGCGACTCGGTCTCGTTCCTGGCTTCGACTTCCTCCCGACGCGCCTTGTCGGAGTCCTCGTTCGCCGCCGCCTCGGACTTCATCCGCTCGATCTCGTCCTTCGAGAGGCCGCTTGATGCGGTGATCGTGATCGCCTGTTCCCGACCCGTCGCCTTGTCCTTCGCCGAGACGTTCACGATCCCGTTCGCGTCGATGTCGAAGGTGACTTCGATCTGGGGCACGCCGCGGGGGGCCGGAGGGATGCCCACCAGGCTGAACTTGCCCAGCGTGCGGTTGTCCGCCGCCATCGCCCGCTCGCCCTGGAGGACATGGACCTCGACCTGCGGCTGGTTGTCCGTCGCGGTGGAAAAGGTCTCGCTGGCCCGGTGCGGAATCGTCGTGTTGCGCTCCACGAGGCGCGTGAACACGCCGCCGAGGGTCTCGATGCCCAGCGACAGCGGCGTCACGTCGAGGAGCAGGATGTCCTTCTTCTCGCCGGAAAGCACGCCCGCCTGGGTGGCGGCGCCGAGCGCCACGACCTCGTCCGGGTTCACTCCCTGGTGGGGCTCGACCCCGAAGACCTCCCGGGCCATCTCCTGGACGGCGGGAATGCGGGTGCTGCCGCCCACGAGGACCACCTCGTCCACGCCGCCGGTGCCCAGACCGGCGTCCTCGAGCGCCTGCCGGCAGGGTCGCCGGGTGCGACCGAGCAGATTCTCGACCAGGGCCTCGAACCCGGACCGGGTGAGGGTGAGCTCGAGGTGCTTCGGTCCGGAGGCGTCCGCGGTGATGAACGGGAGGTTGATCCGGGTCTCGTGGGTCGTGGAGAGCTCGATCTTGGCGCTCTCCGCGGCGTCCTTGAGGCGCTGGCGCGCCATGGCGTCCGCCGTCAGGTCAATGCCGTGCGACTTGCGGAACTCCGCCACCATCCAGTCCATGACGACCTTGTCGATGTCGTCGCCCCCGAGAGCGGTGTCGCCGTTCGTGGAGCGAACCTCGACCACGCCGTCCCCGACCTCGAGGATGGAGATGTCGAAGGTGCCGCCCCCGAAGTCGTACACGGCGATCTTCTCGTTGCCCTTCTTCTCGAGCCCGTAGGCGAGAGCGGCCGCGGTGGGCTCGTTCACGATCCGCACGACTTCCAGCCCGGCGATCTCGCCGGCGTCCTTGGTGGCCTGCCGCTGGGAGTCGTTGAAGTAGGCCGGCACGGTGATGACGGCCTTCTCCACCGTCCCGCCGAGGTACTTCTCGGCGGAGGCCTTCATCTTCTGGAGGACCATCGCCGAGATCTCGGGCGGGGTGTAGCCCTTGCCGGCGAGCCGCACCTCGATGCCGCCGTCGGACTTGCGGGCCACGTCGTAGGTCGAGCCGTGGCGTTCGTCGCTGGCCTCGTCGTAACGGCACCCCATGAAGCGCTTGATGGACGAGACCGTGTTCTGCGGGTTCGTGATCGCCTGCCGCTTGGCCACTTCGCCGACCAGGCGTTCGCCCGACTTGGAGATCCCGACGACCGAGGGGGTCGTGCGCCCCCCCTCCGCGTTCGGGATGATCGCGGGCTGACCGCCCTCCATGACGGCCACGACCGAATTCGTGGTCCCCAGATCGATGCCGATGATCTTGTTCATTCGATTCAGACTCCTCTTCCGGCTCGCTTCCGGTCTCGGGGCCCGGGGCGCAGTCCGTCGCTTCGGCGAGCCGCGCCCTCCCCCTTAGTTGCGGAGGATTATAGAATGTGAGTGAAAGGCTGTCAAGATTCTGAGTTGGGGACTCGGAACGCGGTCCGGATCACGGCAGAAGGGTGCGGATCGCCGGTTCGAGCGTCTCCCGCGGCTGGAAGTTCACGAAATGCCGCACGATGGCGCCCTCCCGATTGGCGAGGAACAGCGTCGGGAAGATATTCACGTTCCCGAGCTCCGCCCGGTCCTCCGGGGTCAGGTGGAGGTTCTCGAAGCTGGCCCCACCCTTGGAGAGATGGGACTGCCGATCCGCGTCGGTGTAGGGCAGCTTCAGGACCCGATCGGCGTTCAGGCCGATGATCGCGAGCCCCGCGCCCGAGAGATCGCGATGGAGCGACTCGAGGACCGGGGCGATCTGGACGCAGGGAGGGCAGTTCGTGAACCACACGTACACCAGGGTCGCGTCGTCCATGAGGTCCGCAACCGCCGCGTCGCCGCCCGCGAAGCGCTCTCCGCCGAGTTCGGGCAGGGTCCGGCCCTCCCAGCCGGTCAGGCTCCGCGTCACCGCGGTGGCGAACCGATCATCGGCGCGGACCAGGTCGTGATCGATCGAGACAAGGCTCCCGTCGTTCGCCCGGGTGAGGAAGCGGGGCACGCGCGGGTCGGACTCCATGATCCGCAGGACGATGTCCGCCGCCGACTCGTCGTAGAGCGAGAACTGCCCGGCGAGCTCGGCGAGGGTCGGCAGGCGGCCCTCGCGCCCCTCGAACTCGACGATGAAGAGGGGCGTGCGGAAGAAGATGTCGTTCAGCCGGTCGAGGGCGCGCTGCTCCTCGGGAGCCTGGAAGCGCTCGACGAGGGCCGAGAGAAGGAGCCGCTCGCCCGGCTCGAGCGTGTCGCGGACATGCTCCAGGATGCGGCGCTCGGCCTCGGCGAGAGGCGACTGGGCCGCTCCGGCGACGGGACCGCCGAGCAGAACGAGAAGGGACAGGAGAACGGTGGGACGGCGCATGGGGTGATTCTACGGAGTGGGCCGGATAGACTCGCGCCCGTGAGGATCCCGCGGGGAGCGGTGCGCCGCCTGCCCGGGGGCGGAATGCGACGGAGGCAGCGCCGCGGGCTCGCGGCGCTCGCGCTGATCGCGGGCCTCGGAACCGCCTGCGCCGAGAGGCCGCTGCCCGAGATTCCGGTGGCTTCGGTGACCGGCTGGGAATACGTGAAGGGGCTCTTCCCGGAAAGCGCCGACCTCTCCCCCGCGAGTGGCGAGCGCCTCGCCGCCGGCTGGGAGATGGTTCGGAGCGGACGCCTGCGGGAGGCCGAGGGCCTCCTCGACGGCCTGCTCGTCGAGGCGCCTCTCGACCCGGGGGTGCTCGCGGCCGCCGGGTACCTGGAACTGCGGCGGGGCAGTCCCGAGCGCGCCGAGGCGCGCTTCGACGCGGCGCTGGAGCGGGACGCCGGAAGCGCCCTCGCCGCCCTCGGAAGCGTCCTCTCGCGGCTGGACGACGGAGAGCCGGAAGAGCTGTTCTCCCGCCTGCGCCGGCTCGCGGCGATCGCCCCCGACTCCCTCGCCGTGGCGGCGCTGCTGCCGGATCTGGAGCGGGAGATCACCGACGCCCGCCTGGCCAGCGCCCGCGAGGCCGCCCGCGGCGGGTCGCCCGCGGCGGCGGTGGTCGCCCGCTACCGCGCGGCGCTCGAGGTCCTCCCC
>JAJEAO010000116.1 GCA_022822745.1 Acidobacteriota bacterium | reverse complement strand
CGTTCACGTGGGGGAAGCGGGCCAGATCCTCGTCGAGCGTGTTCTGCCGATCCTGGACCGGGGTGTCGAGCACCTGGAATACATGCGCGAGGAGCGGCCCCAGGTCCAGGCCATCCTCGCGCGTCCGGTTCTCGACGAACTCCATGAGGAGGTCCCGCGGCTCGAAGACTCCGGTGTCGTCGGCGAACAGGCAGAACGCCAGCCGCACGAGGAAGAGGTCCAGATCCGGCCGGCGATAGCCGGAGGCCTCGAGCGAGTCGCGGAGTCCGCCGAGGAGTGCGGCCGCCTCGATGGAAGCCGGATCCTGGTCGAGGGGCTGCTTCTGGACTCCGAGCATGAAGCCGAACCTCTCGACCGCCTCCGGCAGCTCGTCGAGTCGGAACGTCTCGACCTCCCGCTCCAGCAGGTCGTGGAGTTCGAAGGTCTGGAAGTCGCAGACGAGGATGCGACGCGGCTTCTCGTGCTCCGGCAGGGCGTCGAAGTAGCCGCCCGCCTGCTCGTAGGCGGCAGCGAGGTCGCGCCCGACGCTCTTCTGCTCGACGATCAGTTGCCCCGGCCAGAAAAGGTCAATGAAGCCGGTCGTGTCGTCCAGCTTCTGCACCCGCTCCTCGTAGCGGGCCACCGACTCCCGTCGCACCCCGAACATCTCGAAGAACTCGTTCCAGAAAGTCTGGGCCTCGCCCTTCTCGTAGCCGGCGTGCTTCCACTTGCGGGCGAATGCCGCGGCCCGGGCGCGAATGTCGTTCCAGGAGACGCGCATCGGCCGCGGGATTCTCGCATGGACCATGGCGTCGCGCGGCGCCTCGCGACATTCCTGTACTGGCAGACATGACCGCGGCGCTGGGGCCCTTCGAGCCCGGGCCCGGACGCCTGCCCCCCTATCTCGCCGGGCGGGAGGCGGAGCAACGCGCCCTCGCCGGTTTCGTGGCGCGCCTCCGGGAACGGCGGCCGCCTCCGAGTGACCTCATCCTCTACGGACCGCGCGGGAACGGAAAGACGGTTCTCCTCAGGTGGTTGGAGCAGGAGGTCATCGGGCGAAACGAGAACCGGGCCCCAGGCGATGCGGAGATCGGGACGCTCTGGCTGACCCCGACCGCGATCCCCACGATCTGTTCGCACTTCCACATCCCGCCCCTGAACCTCGAGGACTTCATGGGGCGAGAGGGCTGGCAGTTCTGATCGCGGCGGCCGCCGCCGCGCGCGCCCCAACCCGGCGGGGATCCGGGTTCCCGGTGAAACGCCTCGCGCCCTTCCCCGGAGAATCGGCTGGCGGGCAGCCCCGCCGGATCAGGCCCGGGCGGAAGTGAAGGCGTTCACGCAGCCGGTGTAGTTCGCGGCGATCTGCGCGATCGCGGCGGCTTCGTCGAGCTCGCCGGCGAGGAAGCCGGTCAGGGGCGCGCTGAAGTTCGTCCGCCCCACGGCGAAGCCGATGAAGCCCTCCACCGGGGCAGCCACGCGAAGCCACGCGTGGACCTGCTCCGCATCCGAGCCGCGACCGAGCACGATGGCGCCGACCCGCTGCCGGTGTGCGCCGCGGCGGCAGGCGGCGGCCACCCGCCGGGCATCCGCCGCCGTGTCCACTCCCTCGATCTTCCAGATGTCCGGCTCGATGCCGAAGTCCTGGATCCGGTGGATGGCGCGCACCATGTGGCCGGGACGCAGCTCGCTGTCGTAGGCGTCCCCCGCCTCCCGGTCCTCGTCGGTGGTCGCCGGGACGAGGAGCTCGAACATGAACAGGCGCCGCTCGGGTCCATGGAGGTAGTCGGAAACGAGCTTCAGCCGGGTGAGCTGCTCGAGCGCCGTCTCCACCGCATCGTCCGGATGAAACCGGACGAGGACCTTCACGATGTCCGGCCGATGGAACCGGATGTGGCTCACCCAGCTCACTCCGTACTCGAGGTCGAAGACCGGCTGGCCGCTCTTCTCGATGCACACCGCGCGTGGAATGCCCTTCGTCGCGGCGTCGGCGAGCACCTGGCTGCCGAACTGGGAGTCCACGAGCACGCCGACCTGTTCCTTCGGGACGCCGCCCCGGATGGCCTCGAGGAGACCGCGATAGATCAGGGTCTTCGCCCCCGAGAGGAGGGCGAACCGATCCCGCGCCGGGCTGATCTCGGCCTCGCCGCGGAACCCGAAGAACCGGGTGAAGCTCCCCCGGTGGTCGAAGGGCTGGATGAAGAGAGGCTGGTCGTGGCCGATTCCGGAGTGTTGGTGCATGGCTCAGCGGGGAATTCTACGGGTCCGCGGTCCCGCGCCTCAGGCGGGGAAGAACTGCTGGCGCCAGAAATCGGCGTCATACGCGAAGGCGCGCCGGATCCCCTCGGACCGCATCACCTCGAACGAGATCCAGTCCACGATGGACACCCTTCGGCGATCCGCCGCGAGGAGCGCCGCCACCCCGCGCTCATGGAGTTCGGCCGAGATCCAGACAATCCGCAGTCGGGGCAGCACCCGGTCGAGGAACTGGCGGACAGATGGCATCCCGTGGTGTTTCTGAAGCAGAGCCAGGGACTCGATGACGACCGCGTGGTGCGTCACGAGACTGCCGCCTCCGACGCGAGCCGCCGCCACGAGCCGCTCCCAGGTCGCGAGCGCGTCCTCGTGGAGGGCCTGGTCCTCGACCAAGAGCGCGATCACGGCGGAGGTGTCCACGAAGACGCGGCCACGCGTCGGCGCGGGCCCGGCCGGACGCGTGGGCATCTCTTCGTCGTCTGCATCAGGCGGGGGCAGCGGCGGTGGAGGGTCCTGGTAGCCGGCGGACTCCCAGTAGTCCTCCCACAGCGCCTCGGCGAAGTAATGAGCGTGGTTCACCGCGTAGTCCGACGGGCCCGTCCGGATCATGCCCGCCACGGACAACGCGTCCTCGACGGCTCGCCGGTCTTCCTCGGTGTCGGACTCGCTGTCCAGCAGGAAATGAAGGAGCGCGTCCGGCTCCATCCCCAGCACGGCGGCGCGTTCCGCGAGCCGCTCCCGCGCTCCGGACCCCGGAGCGGACTTCGATTCCGCGCCGGCGGCCGCGTAGCCGGGACCGGTCTCACGGGCGCCGGACGCACCCCGACCCGCGACCATGGCGGCTCGCGCCCCGGCGCGCAACGGCAGCGGCATGAGCCGCGCGACCGGACGACCCCGCTTCGTGACGATGACGGGCGTCCGCCGGCTCGCGACTTCGTCGAGCAGTTTCAGGCAGCGGTCCTTGACCCGAGTTTGACAGTTCGTGGGCACATCAGGGGGTGGATTCCGGGGTCGAAGGACGGTGAGTCAAGGACTTGCGGCGCGGAAGACTAGATATCAGCCCAGAAGGCATAGATACATGGA
>JAJEAO010000114.1 GCA_022822745.1 Acidobacteriota bacterium | reverse complement strand
GTGCCCCGGGCGTTCGGCTGACAGC
Organism: Acidobacteriota bacterium; assembly: GCA_022822745.1. GTDB lineage: Bacteria > Acidobacteriota > Vicinamibacteria > Marinacidobacterales > Marinacidobacteraceae > JAJEAO01. Next base: position 142,616 of record JAJEAO010000114.1, on the reverse strand, counting down.
GGGCCGAACTCCGACCCGGCGCTGTCCGTCGGCCCGCGTTTCTCACCGGCCCCGCCCGCTGACCGCCGTCCGGGCGGGCGCAGCCAGTCGTCTCGCGAATCGCCGGAGCGCAGCCCAACACCCGTTCGCCGCTCCGGCTCGACCAGAAGCGCCCAGGCGAACGGATCAGGGCTCGGGCGCGGGGAGCCGCGCGAGGCGCCCTGCTTCCACCCGCGCCGCCTCCCAGTCCGCGAGCGCCGCGAACGCATCGGCTTGGACCGCCGCGAGCGCCGGGCTCCGGCCGTAGAGCTCTTCGCCCACCGCGCAGGCGAGGGCGAGGAAGGCGTCCCGCCCTCGGGTCACCAGTCCCGCCGGCGCCGTTCCGCGCCGGATCGCCTCGAGGAGCACCGCCGTCGTGGTGGAGGAGCCCCGGGTGGCGGGAAGGGCCAGCACCCGGCCGGTCGCGGTCCGACTCGCGAGCGGATGCCGCGCATCGATCACCCTCCCGGTCTCGGCCTCGTAGCCTCCCCAGAAGCTGAGCGGCACACCGGAGTGGAGCATGGGTCCGTCGGCGGGGTCGCCGGCGAGCAGGTCGCAGGGCAGGGAATCCGGGATTCCGCCAGGCGCCGTCTCGACGGGCGGCGCTCCGTCCGCCGCGGATGCCGCCGCGCGGGCGAGGGGAGTCGCCTCCGTCCCGTCCCACGGACCCGGCCGCCGCGCGACCCTTCCGGCGCGGGCCGACGCCACGCACTCCTCGAGGCTGCCGAAGGTCACTTCGGCGTCGAGCAGCCCGGGGGAGTACCACGCGTACTTCGCCGAGTTCGTCATCAGGCGCTGCTTCCCGCCCTCCGCCAGCATCGGCGTGGCGAGGATGCAGGTGTCCACGGTGACCCGTCCCCCGAACGCGATCAGGGGCTCCAGCAGCCCGGCCCGCTCCGCCAGATCCCGGACCGCCCGGCTCGTCGTCACGAGGAGCGGACACCGGGCCTCCCCGCCTTCGGCTTCGAGAACGAGGGCGAGCTTCCGCATCTCCGCGAACGAGAAGTGCGGGCTCCCGAGGACGACCAGATCGAGCGGCCCGTCGCCCCGGGTGGTCAGCTCGCGCCGCGCCGCCGCCAGCTCGGCGACTCCCACCTCGCGGATTTCCCGGAGCGCCCGTCCTCCGGTCGCGGCCTCGAGCGTGGGGGCCTCGGGCGTCACTCCCGGGATGTGGAACAGCGCCACCGCCCCCGAGGACGCCGCCGCCGCTCCGAGCGCCTTGAGCTGGTCCTCGTCAGGGACGACCGGCAACCCGCTGATGACCGAGGGCTCGTCTTCCGCCCATGGTCCCAGCAGGTGGCCGAGCACCGGGTAGAAGTCATCGGCGGCCGCCAGCGCCTCGGGGACGCCCACGAGGCGCAGCTCGCGGGTGGCGAGACGGTTCTCGTCGAGATGCAGCCCGATCGCGGGAACCCGGCCGGTGATCGCGCAGCACACGTCGAGCAGATCGGGATAGCGCTCGGTCCGCGCCCCGAGCACGGAGTTGGCGAACGCCACCGCATTCGATTCGCCCCAGGCGACCTGCTGTCCGAACCGAGGCAGGTGCGGCGTCTGGTAGGGCGCGCACGTCCACGTCGGGATCGTCCCCATGGAGGCGTAGGCGCGCATCTGCCGGGTCGCCTTCGCCGCCCACTCCGCCGGCACCGCCCACTCGCGCCAGTGGAACTCGTCCACGCCGCTCACATTCAGGGTGGACGGCACGGCGACGCGGGCCCCGAGCCCGGCGAGGCGCTCGGCGAACTCGAGCCCGGCGTCCCCGACGTAGATCGTGCTGTCTATATGGGCCGCCTCGATGTCCAGAAGCCGCTTCGCGCCCCGCACCTCGGCGATCCGGAGCAGGACCCGCATCGCGAGCCGCGCCGCCGGACCGCGGTCCCCCGCCAGGATCTCCCGGTCGCGCTCCGAGAGCGTCAACCCCGATGCCAGCCCCGCCACAGCGGCGATTATGCCCCCCGGGAACGCTTCGGGCGAGGCGGCGTCGGGACTGCGGAACCCGTCCCGTAATCTACGGGGACGACTTTGATGGATCGCGATTCCCCCCGGAGCCGGCCGCCGGTCGGCGCGGCTCGTCTCGCCGGCATGTTCGTCTCCCCCGGGGCGACGCTCGCCGGGCTCGCCCGCTCGCCGAGCCTCGCGCTCGTGCTCCTCGCGACCGCGCTCGCGGGCGGGCTGGAGGCGCTGGCAGTCTCCCGGGCCAGCGACCTCGACGCCGCCGCCGACCACGCGGCGCGGCAGGCCGCGGAGAACATGCCGGGGAGCACCGAGGCGGATGAAATCCGTCCGCAGATCCGGGAGAGTCTTCGCCTGACCCGCGTCTTCGCGCCGGTCCTGGGGGCGCTCGGCGCGGTCATCGCGCCGGCGGTCGCCGCCGCCTGGTTCCTGCTCGTCTTCGGGGTGACCGGAACCCGGGGCAGCTATCGCCTCCTCCTGGCCCTGGTGGCCCATGCCGGATGGCCCGCCGCCGCGACCGGCGCCGCGCTGACCACGCTGATCGCCTGGCTCTCCCACCCGGTGGCGCCGGACCGCGTGGAGACCCTCGTCCGCACCAGCGTGGCCTCGTGGCTCCCCGCCGCCGAGGGAGTCGCCCGAGCCGTCCTGTTCCGGGTGGACCTGCTGCTCGGGTGGGAGATCGCGCTCACGGCGATGGGTTTCGCCGCCGTTCTCGCGATCTCCCGCCGACGGGCGCTCGTCGTCGCGCTCTCCCTGTGGCTCGTCGTGACGCTCCTCGCTGCCTCGTGGGCGGCGCTGGCGGCCTCGATCGGGTTCCGGATCGGGGCGGGTCCGGCGTGAAGCGGCTCCTTGTCATCGTCGCCGTTCTCGCGGCCGCCGCCGCGATCGTCTTCGTGTCCGTCGAGCCCGCCGACCCGCGCGCGCCGGTGGAGACCCGCATCGTGGAAGTTCGGAACTTCGTGGCGACGGTCCAGGCCTCCGGCGTGGTCCGCCCGGAGGAGAGCGTGGACCTCTCCGCCGAGGTCATCGGCCGACTGCTCGCCGTGCGCGTGATCCCGGGAGATCCGGTGGAGCGCGGCCAGGTCGTCGCGCTGATAGACGACGCCACCCAGCGCCCCATCGTGGAAGAGCAGCGCGCCCTGCTGCGGGCCGCGGAGAGCGATCTCGCCGACGCCCGCCTCGCCGCCGAAGATGCGGCGCGGGAGCGGGATCGCGCGCGGGAACTGCACGCGGAGGGGGTCGTGAGCGCCCGCCGGGTCGAGGAGGCCGACCTCGCCGCCCGACGCGCCGTCCACGGCGTGACCCGCGCCGAACAGTCCGTGGAGCGCACCCGCTCGGCGCTTCGCCGGGCGGAGGAGGATCTCGGCAAGACGGTCGTGCGTTCCCCCATTTCCGGGACCGTGCTCTCGGTTCCGATGGAGGTCGGGGAACTCGTCGTGGCGAGCAGCAGCAACCTGCCCGGCTCGACGATCATGACGCTCGGGGCGGCGTCGTCCCTGCTCGTCGAGGCGGACATCCCGGAGGTGGACGTGGTCGGCGTCGAGGTGGGCCAGCCGGCGCGCGTCACGCTCGCCGCGCTCCCGGGCGGCGAGCTCGCGGGCGAAGTCATCGAGATCCAGCGCTTGGGGCAGCGGGAGGAGAACAGCGGCTTCGGGGCCCCCGCCGGCGGCGCGGAGTTCTTCGCCCGCGTGCTCCTCGAGGCTCCGCCGCCCACGGTGCGGCCCTCGATGAGCGCCGAGGTGCACATCCGGACCGACGAACGCGAGGAGGCGGTCGCGGTCCCGATCGCGGCCGTGCTGCGCCGCTACCCGGAGGGGATGGAGCGGCAGCGCACCTTCTCGCTGGCCGTCGGATCCGGAGGCGCCCGGTCCGACGTCTCCGAGCAGCGCGCGGCGGGCGCGACCGGGGAGGATGCGAACGGCTGGGAGGTCGTCCTCGTCGTCGAGGAGGAGGAAGGAGAGCCTGGTGGCGGACGGGTCGTGGAGCGGCGCGTCGCGACCGGCCTCACCGATCTCCTCGAGATCGAGGTCGTCTCGGGGCTCGCCGCCGGCGACCGCATCGTCGTGGGACCGGCGGCGGCGCTCCGGACGCTGATCGGCGGCGACCTGGTGCGGTTCGATCTCCCCGCGGACGCTCCCGGTTGATTCGCGAGAACCTGCGGATGGGGATCGCCTCCATCCGGCGGGCCCCCCTCCGGTCGCTGCTGAGCACGCTCGGCGTGGCGATCGGCATCGCCTCGGTCGTCGCGGTGGCCTCGGTCGTGGACGGCCTGGCGCAGACCGTCACCGCCGAGTTCGGCGAGGCGGGCGCCGGCCGCATCATGGCTGTCTGGATCCCGCCCCGCGATCAGGTGGTGCGCCGCCGGGCGTTCCTGTCGCTCGCGGACGGGGAGGCGGCCTTCCGCGAGTCCCCGGCGGTCCGGGCCTTCGATCCGGTGCTCTCGTTCCAGAGCGAAGTCCGCCGGGGGAGCGAGGCGGTGCGGCTTCAGGCGAGCGGCGTCGGACCGATGCACCTCGAGGTGCACGGCGGCGAGCTCGTCGCCGGCCGCTTCCTCGGAGAGGCGGACATGCGGCGTCGGACCCGCGCCGTCGTGCTCGGGCCCCGCGTGCTCGAAGAGCTCGGCGGCATCCGGGATCCGGTGGGCGAGACGCTCCTCCTCGACGGCGTGCTGTTCACCGTGGTCGGGGTTCTCGAGGAGCGCGAGCGGGGCGTGTTCTCCTCCGGCGATCCGAATGAGGCGGTCCTGATCCCGGTGACCACGGCGCGCCAGCGCCTCTCCGGTCCGGGGCAGTCGCCCCAGCTCAACTACCTGGCCCGTTCCGTGGACGAGGTGGAAGCCGCCGAGGAGCAGATCCGTTCGGCGCTTCGGCGGTCGCGAGGCGTCCCCGACCATGCCGAGGACGACTTCCAGGTGCTCGCCCTCGACGCGCTGCTCGCCTCGCTCCAGGGGGTTCTCGTCGGAGTCGTCGCCGTGGGGATGGCGCTCGGCGGCATCAGCCTGCTCGCGGGAGGGATCGGGGTGATGAACGTGATGCTGGTCACGGTGCGCGAGCGGAGCCGGGAGATCGGCATCCGCAAGGCGATCGGGGCGAGCCACGCCCACCTCGTCACCCAGTTCCTCATCGAGGCGGTGCTGCTCTCGCTGGGCGGCGGCCTGCTCGGCGCGGCCCTCGGCGCGGCGCTGCGTCTCCTCGCGCCCGCGTTCGCCCCGTCGCTGCCGATCGGACCCCCGCCGCTCGTCGCGTTCGTCGTCGCCTTCGCGTTCGCGATGGCGGTGGGGGTCGTCTTCGGGATCTATCCGGCGGTCGTCGCCGCCCGGCGGGACGCCTGGGAGTCGCTTCGGGAGGGGTGATCCGCCGGCGGCGTCACTCCTCGGTGATCCGCGACACGGCCGCATCCCGGGGGCGCCGGTGACCCCTGCCGTCGAGGGCCGCCACCAGCTCGTCCCTCCACGCGACGAACGCCGCCCGGTACTCGTCCGAAATCGGGGGACCGGGAGGCGTCACGTGGGTCGAGGGGTTCAGCGGCCTGCCGTGGCGGTAGAGCCGGTAGTCGAGATGGGGTCCGGTGGCGGTGCCGGTCTGCCCCACGTTGCCCACGATGTCTCCCTGCGCGATGCGCTGCCCCTTCCGGACCCGGATCCGGGACAGGTGGAGGTACTTCGTCTCGTAGCCGTCGTGGTGACGGAGCGTCACCATGTTGCCGTTCGGTCCGCGGCGTCCGGCGTCCGTGACGACCCCGGCGGCGGTCGCCATGACCGGGGTCCCCACCGGAGCGCCGTAGTCCACGCCGTAGTGAGGGCGGTACACGCGGTGCACCGGATGGAGGCGTCGGCTGCTGAATCCGCTGGTGATCCGGCCGTACTCCAGCGGGCTGCTCAGGAACGCCCGCCGGCTTGCGAAGCCGTCGTAGTCGTAGTAGCCCTCGCGCCCGTCGGGAAACTCGAAGCGGATCGCGTAGTGGGGAACGCCCTCGTTCACGTAGCGCACCGCCTGGAGGGCGCCGTAGCCGTGCCGCTCGCCGTCCGGGCGGTAGCGGGTTTCGATGACCGCGCCGAAGGTGTCGCCGCGACGGGACTGCCGGTGGAAGTCGATGTCGTACTCCAGCGCCTTGGCGATCATCACCGCGAGGTCCGGGGTCGCTCCGGTCGAGACCACGCCCTGGTAGAGGCTGGAATCCACTTCGCCCCGCACCACGTCCCGCCGGAACTCCGTCTTCACGCCCTTCGAGGTGGCGCTCCAGCCGTCCACGGCGCGGACCACCGAGACCTGCGTGAGGTCGGCGAGCGTGAGTCGCACGCCGGCGGGCTGTCCCCGTCGGTCGCGCTCGACCCACAGGATCTGCCCCGGATGGAGATCCTTCACGTCATGGACGGAGGACACCGCCTCCCCCACGTCGTGGGCCTCGCGGGAGGAGAAGCCGTTCCGGGTCAGCACCCGCGACAGGGTGTCGCCGAAGATCAGGCGGTCGGGCGCCTCGAAGAGTCCGAGCGGCTCCGGACCTTCGAGCGCCGCCACCCACGGCGGAGCGGTGGCCGGGTCCGGGAGGGGGTCGTTCCACGCCGCCGGCGCCGAGACCGCGGCGACGGCGACCGCGGCGCCGATGGCGAGGAGGACTGCGGCGGCGCCGCCGATCGTGTGGCCCGGCTCCCGCGTCGTCTTCCGGCAGGACGCCGCGCGCGGGAAAGGCGAGAGGAGGTCGTCGGGCAGCGTCCGGCGGGCGCGCGGTCGGAACGGCCTCATGCGGCCGCTTCTCCCGACGCGCGCCCGACCAGCGTCGCGATCCCGTCCGCCAGCCGCGTCCGGGCCGTGAATCCGAGCCCCCGCGTCGCCCGCGCGGTGTCGGCCCGCGCGTGCCGCATGTCTCCGGCCCGCAACGGGCCCGAGCGGGGCGCGAGGCGCGCGCCGGCGGCGTTCGCCACCTGACGCCACAACTCGTTCACCGAGGTTCCCCGTCCGGTCCCCACGTTGAACGCGCGGCCCCCGGCGGGCCCGGGCGCGAGTTCGAGCGCAGCCCGGATCGCGCGGACGACATCCCGGACCGCCACGAAGTCGCGGGTCTGGCGACCGTCGCCGTGGATCTCGGGGCGGGTTCCGGAGCGGGCGGCGGCGGCGAAGCGGGCCAGGACGCCGGAATAGGGGGAGTCCGCGGGCTGGCCCGGTCCGTACACGTTGAAGAAACGCAGCGCCACCGCGGCCGGTCCCCCGGTCTCGTGGTGGAGCAGAACGTGACGTTCGCCAGCCAGCTTCGTCACGGCGTAAACCGATTGGGGCAGCAGGGGGAAGTCCTCCTGGATGGGCCGGTCGCCGGCATCGCCGTAAACCGAGCAGGATGAGGCATAAACGAGGGCCCGAACTCCCGCCGAGCGAGAAGCGCGCAAGGTTGCAATAGTACCCCGAGTGTTGACTCGGGCTGCAAGCGCCGGATCCCGTTCGCAGCGGGGCACCGAGGCCACCGCCGCCAGATGCACCACCCGGTCGGCGCCCCGGGTCGCCGGTACGATGTCCCGAGGATCCTCGACGCGGCCTTCGATCCCCTCGACGCCCGGGATCCCGGCGATGCGCTCGCGTCGGCCGGTGGAGAAGTCGTCGAGCACGCGGACGCGCTCGCCGTCCTCGGCGAGGCGCTTCACCAGCGTCGAACCGATGAATCCGGCGCCGCCGGTGACCAGGGTCATCGGCCCGGCGCTGTCCCGGCGCGGGGGCCCGAGTCGCCCGTAAGCCGAATTCTGTTCCTCGATCCGGTCGCCCGGAACGCGGTGACGGTCATGCATCTAGCCCGGCGGTTGCCCGGCGGGTCGAGCGACCTACCCGGAAGCTCGGACAGGCGGCCCTCGATCGCTTCCCTATTTGGTCTTGCTCCGCGCGGGGTTTACCGTGCCCCGTCCATCGCTGGCCGGGCGGTGCGCTCTTACCGCACCTTTTCACCCTTGCCGCTCCCCGGGGGGAGAGGCGGTCTGTTTTCTGTGGCACTTTCCTTCCGGTCACCCGGACTGGGGGTTACCCAGCGCGCTGCCTCGTGGAGTTCGGACTTTCCTCCCGCCCCGGAGGGGGCCGGCGACCGTCTGAACGACTCGGACCGCCCGCATCCTACCCCCGTCGCGCTCAGATCCCGGATTCCGCGAGGTAGTCCGCGTACTGGCGCGCGGAGAGCATGGCCCCGGTCGCCGCTTCTTCGTCCTCGAGCTGCACCCTGACCAGCCATCCGTCACCGTAGGGATCCTCGTTGATCTTCTCGGGGGCCGCTTCGAGCACCAGGTTCGCCGCGGTCACGGTCCCGGCGACCGGACAGTAGATCTCGGAGACCGCCTTCACCGATTCGACGCTGCCCATGACGTCGCCCGGGCCGTACGGATCCCCGTCGGCGGGCAGCTCCACGTACACGATGTCGCCGAGCTCGTCCTGGGCGTGGCTCGTGATGCCGATCGTCGCGGCGCCGTCGCCGTCGAGCCGCAGCCATTCGTGCTCCCGGCTGTAGTAGAGGTCGTCGGGGATCGGGGAAGACATCGGTCAGGGTCCTCGTGGGGGGTGGAATCAGCCGGCGGGGGCGGCCTTCTTGCGCCGCTTTCGCTTCCGGCGCTTTCGGGGCCGGACATAGAACGGAGTGGGAACGACCTCGGCGGCGACCCGGCGTCCCCGGATCTCGACCTCGAAGCGCTGCCCCGGCTCGTTCGCCCCGGCGGGGAGGTAGGCGAGGCCGATGCTCCGCCGCAGGAACGGCGTGAAGGCGCCGCTCGTCACCGCGCCGCACGGCGCTCCGTCGAGCCGGATCGGGTAGCCGTGGCGGGCGATCCCCCGCTCTCGCAGCTCGAAGCCGACGAGCCTGCGGGGCGCTCCTTCGGCGCGCTGGGCGAGGAGCGCATCCCGGCCGATGAACTCCCCCTTGGCGGGTTTCACGATCCAGCCGAGCCCGGCTTCCTCGACGGTGTGCTCCTCGTCTATGTCCTGACCGTGGAGCGCCATCTTCGCCTCCAGCCGCAGCGTGTCGCGAGCGCCCAGGCCGGCGGGAACGAGCCCTTCGGGAGCGCCGGCTTCGAGGATCCCGCGAGCCACTTCCTCCGCCGCCTCGGCCGGGAGCATGATCTCGAACCCGTCCTCTCCGGTGTAGCCCATCCGCGCCACCGTGCCGGACACGCCGCAGATCTCGGTGTCGGCGAAGCGGTAATAGCGCACCTTCCGAAGGTTTGCCGGAACCAGCGGCTGGAGGATCGCCTGGGCCCGCGGCCCCTGGAGAGCGAGCAGCGCCGTCTCCTCGCTCACGTCGACGAGACACGACGCGTCTGCCCCGCCGCGCTCGCGGATCCACGCCAGATCCTTCGCGGTGTTCGCGGCGTTGACCACAACGAGGAACTCGTCGGCCCCGCGGCGGTACACCACGAGGTCGTCCACGATGCCGCCGGAGTCGGTCGTGAGCGCCGAGTAGTGAGCGCGCCCCGTCCGCAGCGCCGCGACGTTGTTCGGAGTCAGCCGCTGCAGCAGGCCGGCCGCTTTCGGTCCCTCGAACCGGAACTCGCCCATGTGGCTCACATCGAAGAGCCCGGCCCGCTTCCGCACGGCGAGGTGTTCCGACACGACGCCCGCGAACTGCACCGGCATGTCCCACCCGCCGAACGGCGTCATCCGGCCGCCGAGTTCTCGGTGCAGCGCGTGGAGCGGGGTCCGTCGCAGGGGTTCCGTCACGATGGGCAAGCGGGCGCGCCGGACTCGGGCCCGGCCCCGGCGGGAAAGCATACCGGCGGGCGCGCCGCGCGATGCGGGCCGGATCCCGGCGGGCGCTCCCTACGCTCCGGGCTCGGCCGCTCTCTCCGGTCCCCGCCGGGTCCCGCCCGAGAGGACGAGCCCGGCCTCGATGAAGCCGTCGAGGTCGCCCCCCATGACCCGGTCCACGTCACCGACCTGGTGGTTCGTTCGGTGGTCCTTGACCATCCGGTAGGGCTGGAACACGTAGGACCGCATCTGGTTCCCGAAGGTGTTCTCCCCGAGGCCCTCCTTGGCCGCCTCCTCGCGGGCCTTGGCCTCCTGGACCGCGCGGTCGTAGAGCCGCGCGCGCAGCACCTTCATCGCGCTGTCGCGGTTGCGGTGCTGCGACCGCTCGTTCTGGCACGACACGACCAGGCCCGTCGGGAGATGGGTGATGCGCACCGCGGAGTCGGTCACGTTCACATGCTGTCCGCCCTTGCCGCTCGCCCGGAAGGTGTCGATCCGCAGGTCGTTCTCGTCCACCTCGATCTCGATCCGGTCGTCGAGGTCGGGAAACGCCGCGACGGAAGCGAAGGAGGTGTGCCTTCGGTGCTGGGTGTCGAACGGCGACATGCGCACGAGGCGGTGGACGCCGGACTCCACCCGAAGCCGACCGTAGGCGTGGTCGCCACGGACCTCGAGCGTCGCGCTCTTGATTCCGGCTTCGTCCCCGGGCTGCTCGTCGAGCAACCGGACGTCGAAGCCGTGGCTGCGCGCCCACCGGATGTACATGGAGAGCAGCATGCCCGCCCAGTCCTGGGCGTCGGTCCCCCCGGCGCCCGGGTTGATCGTGAGGATCGCGTCCTCCGTGTCGTGCTCTCCGGCGAAGAGCTGACGAAGCTCCAGGTCGGCCAGCGCCGCTTCCAGCCGCTTCAGATGTTCGGCGAGATCCTCTTCCACGGATTCACCCTCGCGCGCCCATTCCACCAGGGTCTCGACTTCCTCGAGAACCTCCTCGAAGTCGGCGCCGCGGGAGCGCTCCGCCGCCAGCGCGGCCCGGCGGCGCGAGAGCCTCTGGCCGTCGCCGGAGGCGGACCAGACCGAGGCGTCGGTCAGTCGGTCGTCGAGTTCCGCGATCTCCTTCGCCAGTCCGTCCGGGTCAAAGAAACCCCCGGACGACCCCGATCCGGGGCGTCAGCGCCTGGAATCGCTCCAGGAGTTCGTGCTTCACGATCTCGTTCTCCCTGACTGGCCCGTCTCGCCCGCCCCGTTTGCGCACGGGATGCTAACCCCGATGGACGCCCGAGGGCTCCCCGGGATCGGATGGCCGGGCCTGGCGGGGGCGAGTGGTATGGAGCGCCGGTCTCCAGACCGGCGCCGCAACTCCCCGGGACCGGATTGCCGCTTCGGGCGGAGGCGAGGCGTTGACGGGGCCGGTTCTCAGCGGCTCGTGACGAGCGCGGCGAGCTGCTCGGCTTCGAGCCGGGCAGCCACTCGCCGGGCCTCCTCGCGCGTCGCGAAGCGGCCGACCCGGACCCGGAAGATGCCGGCGGGAGTGCCCTCGAGGTAGCCCTCGAGTCCCAGCTCGCCGATGCGCGCGAGCAGACTCTCGGCGGCGGCCCGGTCGCGGAAAGCGGCGACCTGGATCGTGAACTGGCCTTCGGAGGCGGTCGGAGCGGTTGGCGCCGGCGTCGAAGCCGGCGGGGTCGCCGCCGGTGGCGGAGGCGAGGCGGGTTCCGCTTCGGCAACCGAAGTCTCGGCCCTCGGGCTCGGTCGGGTCGGCGCCGGAGTCGGGGTCGGCTCGGGCGCGGCCACGATCGGAGGGTTGACGCGGGTCTCCGGCGGCGCCGACGTCGCGGGTTCCTCGACGGCGTCCACCGGAGAGGGCGCGGGAGGGGGCGGGACGATCGGTCCGCCCGACCGCCGCGCGGCGATGACCTCCCGCGCCTCGTGGGACATGTTCCGGCCGATCACGATCCCGCCGACGAACACGCCGCCGACGATCACCACGAGCAGCCCGAACAGCAGCGCGAGCTGCCGGGTGCTGAACTGGATGTCGTAGTGATCCTGATCGTCGTAGGAACTCATGGCTGACCCTCCGTGGACCGGGCGCGACCCGCGCCGGTGGCGTTCAGCCTAGCAGAACGGACGCTCCGGAGTTCAAGTTCTGCTTGAACAACCGGAAGCGTCCTCCGCACCCCGGGCGTCAGGCGTCCTTCGAGCTGCCGCCCCCGAGCTTCTCCATCACCGAGACGAACGGCTTCACGAGGTCCAGCGGCAGCGGGAAGATGATCGTCGAGTTCTTCTCGGACGCGATCTCGGTCAGGGTCTGCAGATAGCGGAGCTGGGCGCCCAGGGGGTGCCTGCCCACGACCTCGGCCGCCTCCGAGAGCTGCTTCGACGCCTGCAGTTCTCCCTCGGCGTGGATCACCTTGGCCCGCTTCTCCCGCTCGGCTTCCGCCTGTCGCGCCAGCGCCCGCTGCATCTCGCTCGGGAGATCCACGTGCTTGACCTCCACCGAGGCCACCTTGATCCCCCAGGGGTCGGTCTGCTTGTCGAGGATCCCCTGCAGCCGCACATTGAGCCGGTCGCGCTGGGAGAGGAGGTCATCCAGCTCCACCTGCCCCAGGACGCTCCGCAGCGTGGTCTGCGCGAGCTGCGACGTGGCGTACTGGAAGTTCTCGACCTCGAGGATCGCGTTCTTCGCGTTCACGACCCGGTAGAAGACGACGGCGTTCACCTTCACCGAGACGTTGTCCCGCGTGATGATGTCCTGCGGGGGCACGTCGAACGCCACCAGGCGCAGGCTGACGCGCACCATCCGATCGATCGGGGAGAACACCAGCACCAGGCCGGGGCCCTTGGGCTGCGGCAGCAACTTGCCGAACCGGAACACCACGCCCCGTTCGAACTCGTTCAGGATCTTGATCCAGTTCAGGAGAAAGATCGCGAGGAAGGCGATCGCCAGCAGCGTGCCGAGGGGAAGTCCGAACATCGTTCGTCAGGCTCCTTGGTTCGAATCGGGCGAGATGCCCGGGGCGTTGAGCGGGGCGCCCACCGTCAGCGTGAGCCCCTCGAGATCGAGAATCCGGACCCGGTCCCCCTCGCGCACCGGATCCGCGGCGACGGCGTTCCAGTACTCGCCGTGAACGAAGACCGTGCCGGCGCCGCCCGGCGCGAAATCGCGGTGCGCGGTCGCGACCTGTCCGATGAGCCCTTCGCGCCCGCTGACCGCGGGGGTCCGCTGCGAGCGCAGCACCATCTGTCCCAGGAAGAACACGAGCGCGGCGAACGCGATGACGGTGGGGATCACGAGACCGAGGTTCAGGTTGAGGGCGGGGGTGGGCAGCGATTGCTCCTCGTAGAAGAAGAGTAGTCCCACGAGGAGCGCCGCCGCGCCGGAGACCCCCATCGCGCCGAACGAGGGCGTCAGCGCCTCCGCGGTGATGAGGCCGATCCCGACGAGCAGGAGGGCGACGCCGAGCACGCTGACCGGCAGGAGGTTCAGCCCGAATCCGGCGAGCAGGAGAGCGACGAGCCCGAGGATGCCCGGGATCAGGAGCCCCGGGTTGGAGAACTCGAGATAGAGCCCGAGAAGTCCGATCATGCCGAGCAGGATCGCGAGGCTGGGGTTGGCGATCACAGAGAGGATCCGGTCGCGCCAGGTCAGCTCGGTCTCGACGACGGCTGCCCCGAGGGTGGAGAGCACGACCTCCTCGCCGTCGATCCGCCGCACGGTGCGGCCGTCGAGGGCTTCGAGGAAGGCGGGCGCATCGTCCGCGACCAGGTCGATCAGGCCGTCCTCCAGCGCTTCGGAAGCCGTCCAGCTCCTCGCCTCGGTCACGCCCTGCTCGGCGAGCTCGATGTCCCGGCCGCGGCGCTCGGCGATCGATCGGAGGTAGGCGGCCGCGTCCGACTCGACCTTGCGGCTCAGCGTCTCCGGCATCTCGCCGCCGGTGGACACCGGGGTCGCCGCCCCCATGTTCGTCCCCGGCGCCATGCCGGAAACATCGGCGGCGAGCGTGATCAGGTAGCCGGCGGAGGCCGCTCGCGAGCCCGACGGCCCCACGAAGACCGCCACCGGAACCGGGCTGTTCAGGATCGCTTCGATGATCTCCCGCATCGAGGTGTCGAGCCCGCCCGGCGTATCCAGCCGCACGAGCACCAGCGAGGCCTCGGCTTCGGCCGCCGCGTCGATCGTGGAAACGATGCGCTCGGCCGAGACGGCGTGGATGATGTCCACCACATCCACCTGATAGACCTCGGCCGCGGCGGCTTCCCCGGAGAGGACGGTGGGCCCGGCGAGCGCGAGCGCGGCGGCCGCCGCCAGCCGCGCCGCGGCGCGTCCGGGCCAGGCGGTCACGCGGAGCCCCGCTCGTGGATCGTCTTCAGGGCGAGAACCTCCAGCTCGCGTTCTCCCTTCGGGGTCCGGACGCTCACCTCGTCGCCCACCCGCGATCCCATGAGGGCCCGTCCGATGGGCGAGCCGGTCGAGACCTTGCCCACGGACGCATCCGCGTCCTCGCTCAGCACGAGCTCGTAGGTCTGCTCCTCGTCGGTATCGAGGTCGAGCACCCGCACCGTGCTGCCGAGGGAGACCCGATCGTTCGGGATGTTGTCGAGGTTCAGCATGGAGAGCGCCCCGAGCCGCTCCTTGAGCTGCGCCAGCCGGGCGGCCACATAGCCCTGCCGCTCCTTCGCGGCTTCGTACTCCGCGTTCTCCGAGAGGTCGCCGTGCTCGCGAGCCTCCTTGATCTGCTTGGGAAGGCGGAGATGGAGCTCCTCTTCGAGAGCCCGCACCTCCGCCTCGAGCCGTGAACGGAACGTCAGGGTCACGGATGCATCAACCTCTCTCAGGCGGGTCGCCCGCCGCGCCAGCGGGCAAAGAATCAGAATAGCACCGCCCGCGCTCCCCCCGCGGCGTCCCTCTCCCGTCCGCCCGGTCCCGGTTGCCCGCCCCGGCGAAACCGGCCATCATTCGTCACCGGAACCCGCCCAGGGTCCGGATCCCGTTTCCTCCCGGAGGTTGTCCCATGAAGCGCCCCTCCCCGCTGCGCTGGCTCGCGCCGCTCCTCGGCGTCGTCGTCCTGGCGGCCGGCTCTCCCGCTCCCGCGGCGGCCCAGGACGGTCCCCTGAAGGTGGGGGACCGCGCTCCCGCCTTCCCGAATCCCCTCGCTTCCACCGCCGGCGAGCGTCCCGGAGCGACGCAGATCTCGCTCCACGATGTGATCGGCGAGAAGAACATCGTGCTCGCGTTCTACGTGGCCGATTGGACCGGTGGTTGAACCCGCCAGTTTTCGTCCTACCGGGACGACATCCAGAAGTTTCTGGATGCAGGCGCGATGGTCTTCGGCATCAGTGTGGACTCCCCGTTCTCGCAGTGGAACTGGCTGGAGAGCTTCTCCGCCGACAAGGGCGGCCGCCCGCAGGCAGCCGATGGCGAACTGCCTCCGCTGGTGCTCCTCTCCGACCGGGACAGCCAGGTCGTGGACGCCTACGGCGTCGAGCCGATCGAGATCAACGGAGCCCGCTACGCCTCCCGCGCGACCTTCGTCGTGGATCGGGAGGGCGTCCTCCGCTACGTGAACTACGACTACCAGATCGTGGAGGACTACGCCCCGCTCCTCGAAGCCCTCGAATCGCTCGAGTAGGTTCCCGATAGATTCCCGACGCGGCGCCCCGGATCCGGCCCGATGACCGCTTCCGGGGCGCTGGTTCTCGAGCTCGATCACGGGCCGGCGAACGCGATCGGTCCCGCGTTCCTCGACTTCGTCGCCTCCGGGCTGGAGCGGGCGATGCAGGAGAACGCGGCCCTCGTGCTGACCGGGTCCGGGCGATTCTTCTCGGCCGGACTCGATCTCGGCGGCCTCCCCGAGGACCGCGCGGCGATGGGGGACTTCGTGGACCGTTTCGAGGCGGTGCTCCGGGATCTGTTCCTGTTTCCGGCCCCGACGGTCGCCGCCGTGAACGGACACGCGGTGGCGGGAGGCGCGCTGTTCGCCGCCGCCTGCGACTTCCGGATCGGCGCGGAGGGCCGCTACCGCGTCGGGGTCTCCGAGGTCTCGCTCGGCGTCACCTTCCCGGCGATGGGGTTCGAGATCCTGCGCTCCGCGATTCCCCGGCGCCGTCGCCCCCGGATCCTCCTGCAGGGGGCGCTGACCGGGCCGGCGGAGGCGGTGGAGAACGGTTTCCTCCACGAACTCGCGCCCGCCGACGAGATTCTCGCCCGCGCCACCGCCCTCGCGGCCGAACTCGGCGCCCTCCCCCGGAGCGCCTACGCCCACACGAAGCGGGAGCTGCGCGCCGCCGCGGCCGCCCGCGCCTCCGCCGGGCGGGAGGCGAAGCGGCGGGGCTTTCTGGACTCGTGGTTCTCGCCCGGGGTCATCCGTCGCCGCGCCGCCATCCTCGCCGCGAAGCGGTGAAGGGCTACCGGGGCGCGATGCGACCGAACATGAACCCGCCGACCTCGCCGTGGTCCCAGGTGCCGGCGTAGCGGTCGCCATCGAACGCGACCACCGCCCCGAACTCCTCGCCGACCCCGGGAAGCGCCGCGTCCTTCAGGACGACCACCGGGAAGTCTCCCGCCCACTCGAGGGGCACGACGACCGGCGCGGTCACGTCCACGCTCCCGTACACGATGCGGGCGTTGAAGCGCCACCGGTTGCCGTCCAGCTTCTCCACCGACTCGATCTCGTAGCGGTCGGCGCGCCGGCCCGGCCGGGGCTCCGGCCACTCGACCGTGAACTCCCCTTCGAGGACGACGTTGCGCATGCTCTCGATGAAGGCGGCCTCGCGCGCCTCCAGCGACGCCGCCGGCGCCCGGCGCCCCACCCCGATCCCCGAGGCGATCCATCCGGCGCCGAACGCCAGGAGAACGAACAGCAGCGTCGCTGCGATCGAGAGGGATTTCTTCATGGGTCGGTTGAACCTCCGGGCCAGCGCCAATTGTGGCCCCTGACGGGTTCGGTCCGTCGGTAGGATCCGCGCCCGTGACCCGCTTCGCTCCTCCGACCGCAGAGCAGGCGCGGGCCGCCGAGGCGCATCTGCGTCGCGCCGCCGAAGACGCCGCCCGCCTTCCGGCAGGGGTCGAGGTTCCCGAGACGAGGACGGTCGGGATCATCGGATTCGGGACGATGGGTCGCGGGATCTCGCTCGCGTTCGCCGCGGCGGGCATCCCGGTCGCCGTGTTCGAGCCCTCCGACGCGGCGTGGGAGGGCGGCGAATCGGCGCTCGCGGGCAGTCTGGGTCGGGCCGTCGCTCGGGGCCGGTTCGATCGGGCCGAGGCGGAGGCGCGCCGCGCCCGCGTCCGGCGCGTTCCCTCGCTCGAGGCGGCCGCCGAGCGCGACTTCGTGGTCGAGGCGGTGTTCGAGGACCTCGAGCTCAAGCAGCGGATCTTCCGGTCTCTCGGAGCGGCGGCGCCGGCGAGCGCGGTCCTGGCGACGAACACCTCCAGTCTCGACGTGGACTGCATCGCCGCCGCCTCCAGCCGCCCGGAGAGCGTCATCGGCGCCCACTTCTTCAGTCCGGCCCACGTGATGCCGCTCCTCGAGGTCGTCGTGGGCGCGCGGACCGCGCTCCGAACGCTCGCCGCCACCCTGGCTCTCGGCGCCCGGCTCGGCAAGACGCCGGTCCCGGTGGGGGTGTGCGACGGCTTCGTGGGGAATCGGATGCTCTACGCCTACCGCGCGGCCGCCGAAGAGCTCCTGCTCGAGGGCGCCCTGCCGGAGCGGGTGGACGACGCGATGCGGGCGTTCGGCTTCCGGATGGGCCCGTACGAGGTGGCGGACCTCGCCGGGCTCGACATCGGCCACGCCGTCCGCCGGAGGCAGGTGGAGGAGGCGGTTCGGCGCGGCGAGCCGAAGCCGCCGGCGACGCTCGCCGATCGGCTGGTCGAGCTCGGTCGCCTCGGGCAGAAGACCGGCGCGGGCTTCTACCGCTACCACGCGCCGTCCCGCGCCGCCCATCCGGACCCCGAGGTCGCCGCCCTCGTCGAGGCGGAGTCTGCTGCCCGGGGCGTCTCCCGTCGCGCGGTGGGCCAGGCCGAGATCCTCGACCGGACTCTCGGCGCGCTGGCCAGCGAGGGGCGCCGGATCGTGGAGGAGGGGATCGCCCGTCACCCGTCCCACGTGGACCTGATCTGGGTCGCCGGCTACGGCTTCCCGCGGTCGCGCGGCGGCCCGCTCTGGACCGCCGCCCTGGAGCGCCCGCCTCCGGACCGGCGCGACGAGCCGGAGAACGCCGGACCGTGAAGCGGGACCGTAACGACCGCCGCTCCCGGAGCGCCGCTCCATGTTGCTTGCCGGCGCGCCGGCGCCGGTTCTCGCGGTAGCGGCCCCGCCCGGCACATTGCCGGCGCGCCGGGCTGGTTCTCGCGGTAGCGGCCCTGCCCGGCACGCATGGACTGCCGGCCTCCGCCGGTTCTCCCGGCAGGGGCCTGTATGGAACGCCGGTCTCCAGACCGGCACCGCAATGGAACCTGGCTGTAGTCGGAATTTGCCGCTCTGGAGAACCCCTACCGGGAGAACGGGCCCGGAGAATCGGGGCGCCTCGGCGCGGTGGAGTCAGTCCACGCCGACGACCTGACTGCGGCGCTCCATGACGAGCACATCGCGCCACCGCCCGTCCCGGAACCGCCCCACCCGTTCCTGGACCCCGACGACCCGGAAACCGGCGTTCGCGAAGGTGCGCACCGAGGCTGCGTTCTCCGGGAAGATGTGGGCCTCGAGCGTCCAGATCCCCGCGGCCTCCGACGCCTCGACGAGCCGGGCGAGCAGTTCCGATCCCACGCCCGCGCCGCGGGCGTGGGCCGCCACGTAGAGCATCGCGTCCTGGACGCCCCGATAGACCGGGCGCGGGGAGACGCGGGTGAGCGCGGCGAAACCGACGACGCGATCTCCCGTCTCCGCCACCAGCCGGCACTCCGGGCTGCGAGCGATGTCCCAGTCGTCCCACGCCGGGGGCTCCGTCTCGAAGGTCGCGTGTCCGGTTCCGATGCCCTCGATGTAGATCTGCCGGACCACATCCCAGTCCGCCGGCGTCATGGGTCGGCAACACAGCGGCGGGCTCACGGACCGAACAGGGTATCCGTCCTCGAATAGGCTTGGCCGGCCGGCCGGCGTCCGCGGCCTCCGGCGACCCCGCTGCATGACCCCGACTCCCCGGCTGCGCCGCTTTCTCTTCAGCCTCTTCGCCCTGTCGCTTCTCGCCGGGCCGGCGAGCGGTTACCGCTTCTTCGGCGGGACGATCGACGACTCGCTCGCCCCGGTCTCGGAGAATGCGGCCCCGTGGTCCCCCTCGGTCTGGGGCCCCTCGCAGACGCTGTCGTGGGTTCTTTCCGAGGCTCCCGAGTGGACGGACTCCTTCGAGTGGCGGGGCGAGACCTACGAGTCGCCGTTCGAGAGCGCGAGCGATGTCCTGCCCCATGTGCGCGCGGCGCTCGAAGCGTGGTCCGATGTTCCCACCGCGGACATCCGCTGGCGGGTGTCCGGCATGCGCGTGAACCTGCCCCGGGCGCGCGATCACATCAACGCCATCCGTCCCCACGTTCTCGACGTGCCCGCCTCCTACGCCGCGGTGTACATCGAAGGCGGCGAGATCCTCGAGTGCGACATCAGCTTCAGTCCGGGCCACTTCATCTTCTTCGGGCGGCAGAGGCAGTCGGCGCTCGTCCATGAACTCGGTCATTGCCTCGGCCTGGCGCACTCGGCGATGTTCCCGACCTGGGACTCGGCCCTCTTTCCGCCGGAAGCGGGAGCGGTCTGGCCGCAGGATCCCAAGATGGCCTACGGCCACGACCACGACCCCCGTCTGACCCACGACGACATCATCGGCGGCTCGCTGCTCCGGCCCGCTCGCGGGTTCCGCCACGGGGGGATCGAGGGGGAGGTCACCTTCGGTGGGACAGCCGCGCGGTTCGTCCGGCTGGTGGCGGCTCGCATCGGCGAGGACGGCCGCCTCGGGGACTCGGTCAGCGTGTTCACCGACGAACAGGGCCGATACCGCTTCGAGGGACTCGCCCCGGGCGACTACCTGCTCGCCGCCGGCCCGATGATGGAGACTTCGGCCCACGGGTCGCTGCTCGACGCCGGGGCGGTGCTGCACGGGGCCGAGGACCGCTACCTGCTCGCCCCCCTGAGCGTGTCTCTTGGCGCCTCCACCCGGGCGCCGCCGATCGCGCTCCGCGAAGGTCGGGGTTCCGCGGTGCGCCTGCCGGAGGAACCCGGGTGAACCCCTCCCGTCTCGGCCTCGCCGCCGTTGCGGCGGGCCTGGCGGCGCTGTCGGGCTGCGAAGGCGATTCGGCCGGGCCAGCGCCCGTTGTGCCGCCGCCTCCGCCTCCGGCGGAGCTCTCCGCCTCGTTCCAGGCGGAGCGCGCCGACCTCGCGGAGGGAGAGGGCGTGGAGATCGGTTTCGAGTACCGGGTCACTGGCCTCCACCGTCCGTTCGTGCTGGAGATCCGGCTCGCGGGCGGGGGAGAACTCCCGGAAGATGTCGAAGTGGCCGGGACCGCGGTCCCGCTGTCGCCCGGCGAGGACATCTCCGGTGAGGCCGTCCTGACGGTCGTCTCTTCCCCCGACCAGAACTTCGCCGAGGGCGAGGAGATCCTCCAGTTCGAGTTCGTGCCTTCCGAGACGGGGGTGGTCAGGACCGACTTCGGGCCTCCCGTCGAGGTTGCCGTCGCCGATACTCCCTACCGCCCGTGCGACGGCGTCGTCCTTCGGGGGACGGGCGTGGAACGCGAGCCGAGGCCGCAGGAAGAATCGCTCCACACTCTGGGCACGACGCTCACGCTGGATCTGACCGGCCCCGGGCGGGACACGACATTCGAACTCCGCGGTCCGTATCTGGAGTTCATCCCGGGCGCGCGAGAGCCCTACTCGGTGGCCGGCTTCGGCATCCGCGACTGGCGGATCGAGACGGACGGGCCGGCCTACCGGCACCGGATGGGCATCACCTGGCCGAGCGCGGACTACCTGACGGCGCTGCTCGTCCCGCCCCCGGAGGAGCCTCCCGAGGGGGAGGAGCCGGCGCCGCCGCCGGAGGCGGACGCGAGGCTCGTTTTCGCGGTCGTCGGACCGAGCTGTCCCGCCGACTCGGTCCTGACCTGCGACGCGGACGGCTGCTACCCGACGGCCGAAATCCAGTAAGTCAGGACACCGTTCCGCTGGTCGGTGTCTCAGTCTGAAAGCTGATCCTGGGCGGGGGAGGTTCTATCGGTCGGGCTGGTTCTGCTTCGCGGCTGCGAGGAAGGGCATGGCCCCCTCGATACGGGCGACCCTCTTCCCGAGGGCGTGGAGGTCGGACCGGACGGCGGCGACTTCGGAGTGGATCGCCCGCTGGCTTCCGACGATGGAGGTTCCGAACGGAATGATGGTCCCGAGGAGTGCGACCCCCACGGTGGCGATGGCGACGACGACCGGACTCATGCTCGGGACCATAGCAACAGGATGGTCTGCCGGAGATCCGGTGTCCTGGCAGGTGTGGCCGCCCTCCGGCGAGGACTCGGTATCCCCCGTCTCGACAGCTTCCGCCTTCGCTTCCTCCGCCTGTTCCGTTCCTCGCATTCCTCCTCCCCCTCGCCGGTCCGGATCATCCTGCATGGTGCTGGATCGGCGGTGGTGCTCACGGGTCGCCGGGATTCACTCGACGAAGTCGGCGAGGGTCCACCAGTTCGCCGTCTCCACGCCGCCCGCGACCCGGGCGGGCCCGTAGGCGAGAACGAGGTCCACGATCTCCGCGTCCTGTTCAACCACGGCGGCCGAGAGGAAGATCGCTTCCTCGCCCGAGACGAGTTCCGCGCACTCCCGCGCGGCGAAGGCGGCGGTGTAGCGGGCGGCGGCGGAGGCGAGATCTCCGCCGAGCACGGCGCCGACGAGGTCCTCCACCACTTCCCGGTCCCGGCAGCCCACCGGCTGCTCGTTCGCCGCGAGAGGGGCCGGGAGCTGTTCGGTCGCCGCGGTGAACACCACCGTTTCCCCCGGTTCGCGCCTTCCGTACACCCGGTGTTCCGGCTGCGTTTCGAGGGCGGGAACCGCCGGGTCCAGGGCCGCTCCGTCCGAGGTGAGCGAGGCCCCCGGCCCGAACCGCAGCTCTGCCTCCGGCGCCGAGATCCCGTCGCCGTCGTAGTCGCCCCGCCGCACCCGGTAGGCGAACTCGAGCCGCTCCGCCTCGGCCGCGACCAGCTCGGCGGGTTCGCTGGCGAGCCCGAGGTCGAACACCAGCCAGACCGACCCCTCCCACGCCACGGCGCTGGCGCCGCCCACCCAGGCCCCGAGCCGCACTTCCTCGCCGACCAGGTAGGTGTCGCGCGCCGCCGGCTGCGAGAGGACTTCGACCCGGACGATCCTCCCGGCGCCCCCGTCGCCGGGCGCGTCGGGGCTCGTGGGGCCATCCGCGGCGCAGCTCCAGCTCCACGCGAGGAGCGGGACGGCGGCCAGAAGCCGCGCCCACGCGGTCACGACCGGCGGCGCGCCCACTCGGCCGCGTAGTCCACCTGCCGCGCTCCCTCGGGATCGGGCCGGGTCAGCAGGCTCACGACGATCGCCGCGAGGAATCCCGCCGCGAACCCCACGACCATCTCGTAGAGATCGTGGAACGCCGGCTTGCCCCACAGGTACCACACCACCGAGGTTCCGAATCCGGCGATCATCCCGGCGACCGCCCCCGGCAGCGTCATGCGCCTCCAGAAGATGCCGAGGATGGCCACCGGCGCGAACGCGCATCCGAGACCGGACCACGAGAACAGCACGAAGAAGAAGATGACCCGGACCTCGGGCAGCGCCACGCCGATGCCGATGATCCCGAGGACCAGCGTGACCGCCTTGCCGAAGCGAGCCAGCCGCCGGCCATCGGCGGCGAGTCGCGCCACGGCGCCGGAGAGTCCGGGCGCGAGAGGGTTCCGGTGGCGAGGGCCGAGCAGCTTCTCGAAGAAGTCGCGGACGACCGCGGAGGACGCGAGCAGCAGGACCGAGTCCGCGGTGGACATGATCGCGGCCAGCACCGCGGTCAGGAACAGCCCGGTGATCACCGGGGGCATCAGGTCGGAAGCGAGCAGCGGGAGGATCCCTTCCGGATCGGCGATCTGCGGGTAGAGCACCCGCCCCGCCATCCCGGTGAGCACGGCGCCGAGGTCGAACAGGATGATCACGAGGGCCGCCATGACCCCCCCGTCGGACAGCGTCCGCCGGTCCCGGGAGGCCATGAACCGGACGAGGAGCTGCGGAGCGCCGAGGAAAGCGAGCCCGACGCCCATGTGGCTGGCCACATCGGCGAATCCCCTCGCGCTGGCGCCGGAGGTTCCGAGCGGCCGAAGGAGGCCGGGGTCGGCGGCGGCGAGGCGCTCGGCGAGGACGGAGAGGCCTCCGATCTCGCGGATCGCCACCAGCGGGAGCGCCACCAGGGCCGCCGCCATGAGCGTGGCCTGGATGAGATCGCTCCACGCGACCGCCTTGAGGCCGCCGAAGCTGGTGTAGAACAGGATGACGACCGCGCCCAGCAGGACGCCGGCCTCGTAGGGGATCCCGAGGAAGGACTCGAAGGTCTTCCCGGAGCCGGTGAGCTGGGCGGCCATGTAGGTGCCCGCCATGACCAGGATGACGACGGAACCGGTGATGCGAAGGATCTGCCGCCGGTCGCCGAACCGCTTCTCCATCCAGTCGGCGACCGTGATGGCGCGGTAGCGGTCGGCGAGCGCCTTGAACCGGGGACCGATGAAGGTCCAGGCGACCGCAGTGGCGAGCACCTCGCCGAACACGATCCACAGCGCGTTCACTCCGAGCAGGTAGCCCATCCCGGTCAGCCCGAGCAGCAGCCACGCGCTCTCTCCGGTGCTCGCGGCCGAGAATCCGACGACCGCCGCCGGGAGCTTCCGGCCGGCGAGGTAGTAGCCGGCGAGGTCGCGCGTGCTCCGCGAGCTCCAGATGGCCAGCCCGAACAGGATCGACAGGTAGCCGATCAGAACCGCCCAGAGGGGCCAGTTCTCAGCCACGACGGGAGGCGAGCCGGCCGCGGGCGGCGTTCCAGAGCGCGAGCATCATCCCCGGCACCACCGCCACAATCAACAGTACCCAAGCCGCTACTGGGAATCCACTCATGGCCGGGGTCGTCTCACTCCCCTACGCCAGGTGACTCGTGGAGTCGGCCCAGCGCCAAGTGCGCACACGGACGGTGTGGGAACGTTGCGGTGCCAACCATCCGGCCAAGTCAGGACGGGATGATGCAGACCGCGTGGAAGAGTTTTACCCGTCGGTTCTTCCAGACACGGAACTCGTCGGGCACCTGTGGAACCGCGGCGTACTCGAAGTGATCCGCAGGGTTCTGACGAACCGATTCGTACCACTCCTTACTTACTTCTCCAGACGTGAGCCCGAACCCGTTTGCGAAGTCGTCCACGAGATACGGAGACTCATTTCCTCCAGCCAGTCTGGGATGCGTTCGAATCACGTCCCTACCGGTCCAGTAGAGGAACGGACGGGCGATTGGTGGCACCAGATCGCTGCCGAAGGCCCGGTATCCCGGCAGGCCGTGGAGAGGATCCATGAAATCGACAGCACGACGGCAGGTAACTGTGACGACAAAGCTGGCGGGCATAAGGGGGGCGTACCAGAAGAGGACGGGGGACCGAAGCTTCTTGCGGTGGAGCCGGTCGGCAATCGGCATCACCAGAAAGCCCTCAAGGTTCAGACCGCGCTCCGCCGAGTGCTTCTCTACCGGCCCCCAGTCATAGACGAAAGTGTCGCCGACGTTCCCGCACAGCAGGTCTCGGATGTGTAGTTGTCTCAGCATGGCTCCAGACCTCATTCTCGTTCTCTCGAAGGCCGGATGGGGCGCACGTCGTCGCGGAGCATGTCCTCGTCCAGCCACGGATAGCCCCCGTAGGGCTTCGACTCCGGCCACAGTTCGTCGAGGGTGTCCCCGTCGTGGATCCGGCCGTCCTTGGCCACCAGGCGAATGGCGGTCGTGGCGCGGATGTCCTCCAGCGGGTTCCGGTCGAGGACGACCAGGTCCGCGAGCTTCCCGGTCTCGAGCGTGCCCAGCTCGTGCTCGAGCCCGAGGAACGCCGCCCCCTGCCGCGCGGCGAGATCGAGCGCTTCCTCCGGCGTCATCGCGGAAGCCGCCATCCACACCTCCCAGTGCGATCCGAGTCCGTGGTGCTGTCCGTGCGAGCCGATGGCGCCCGAGCCCCCCTCCGCCACGATGTCGGCGAGGCCCTGCGCGAGCAGCGGGAAGCTGTAGTCGGTCTCCTCGCGCAGCGGGCGCGTCCGGGTGTGCGGAACCAGCATCCGCCACGGCAGCCAGCGCTGCTGCTTGGGATCCCTCCAGTTCGCGGTCTCCTGCCAGAAGAACTCCTCGTTCCACGCCGACGGACCGCCCACGACGAAGGTGATCGAATAGACCGTCTTCGTCCGACCGAAGAACTTCGCCGCGTCCTCGTAGAGCGGCACATAGGTCAGCGGGTGCTCCCACGCCGTCTGGCCGTCGAGGATGAGCCCGATGTTGTAAACGAGGCTGCCCCCCTCGCCGGTGAGCATCAGCTTGCGCTCGCGGGAGATGTCGGCGATCCACTGCCGCTGGTCCCGCCGCGGCTGCATGTAGGACTTGATCGCGGTGGCGCCCCACGAGGTCAGCCGCTCGATGTTGTCCCGGGCGTCCTCGAAGCTGGTGATCTCGTTCTGACGCGACCCGTCCCCGTTGTACATCGGATCCCCGGTGCTGAACATGCGGGGCCCGACCATCTCGCCTGCCTCGACGAGCTCGGCGGCGGAGAACACGTTCTGCGACCACTGCGAGTTGTCCAGCGTCGTCGTGATCCCGTAGGCGAGATAGACCGCGGCCTCCCAGTTCCGCCGCGGCAGGATCCCGGTGTGATCGCGGTGGTGGTGGGCGTGCATGTCGATGAGCCCCGGGATCAGGGTCTTGCCGGAGACGTCCAGCTCGTGGTCCCCGGAGCTCGTCGGGCATTCGCCGACGCAGGTGATCCGGCCGTTCTCGATGCGCAGGTTGCCCCGCTCGATGGTCCCCATCGGGCCCAGCGTCACGATCCGGCCCCCGACGAGAAGCGCCGCTCCGCCCGCGCGGGGCCGGTCGCGGGGAAGGTCGAGACGCACTTCGTGGTGGACCGTCTCGCCGCTTCCCGGATCCCAGGTGCTGATCCGCGGTCCGCTGCCGAGGTGGAGCAGGCCGTCCGGAGTCCAGCGGGGGAACAGGCCGCCGTCGGTCGTGATCGTCGTCACCGGCAGCGACGCCCGGCGGCGGGTGATGTGAGGCGGTTCGGCGCCGGTTCCGGGCCACGGCAGCGCCGTGACGTACACGTTGTCCCCCTCGGAGAACGCGACATGGCGTCCGTCCGGCGACGGCGCGGCCTCGTCCGCCCACGGGAAGGTGAGGTGGACCCGCCGGTCGGAGCCGTCCATGCGCACCGAGACCAGTTTCGTCACGTCTTCCCGCCGTCCGTTCCTCTCCCGACTCGTCTGCTCGGGGAAGAACAGCCGTCCCTCCGGCCCGAACGAGGGCGCCACGATCTGCCGCCGCGGCATGAGGGGCCGCCCGGCGTTGAACGGCCGGAGCGTCCGGGTGACGATCTGGAGATCCCCTCCCGCCTCGCCCGCCGCCGGGACGCGAACCAGGTCGTAGCGCAGGTTCTGCGACCACGATCGGCCCCGGGCGGGCGCGCCCGTGCCCCGGGCGACGACGACCGCGGCTCCGTCCGGCGTCCACGCCGGGTGGATGTACTCGGAGGAGGTCGTCGTCAGCCGGACCGGCTCGCCCCCTTCCGCCGGAACCTTCCACACGTGCCCGGTCGTGTCATCCCAGGTCGCGTAGGCGATCCACGCGCCGTCGGGCGACCAGGCGGGCGAGAGCTCGTACGTCGGTTCGTTTCCCGGGATCAGCCGCTCTGGCCGTCCGTCGGGAAGATCCATCCGGTAGAGCCGGCCCGCCGCGTGGAAGACGGCTGCCGAACCGTCGGGGGCCACGGTCGGCCACCGGATCATGCGCGCCCGGAAGGTCTCGCCGGCGATGTCGACTTCGGCCCGCGCCTGCTCGGAGACCCTTCGCCGCACCTCGGCGGTGAACGGGATCCCGGTTGCGGCGCCCGTCTCAACGTCCACCCGGACGATCCTCCCGCCGCGAGTCAGGAACAGCGACCTGCTGTCCGGCGCCCAGGCGTAGCCGGGCAGTGACCGCTCGGTCTTCATCCCCTCCGCCGCGTCCATCTCGATCGGGTCGGCCACCAGCCGCTCCGCCCCGGTCCGGAGATCCCGCAGGAAGAGGGCGTTCCGCGGCCCGTAGCGGTGGCCCTTCCACGAGATCGTCCCCCCCGGGATGCGCCGGGCGAACGCCAGCCAGCGCCCGTCCGGGGAGGGCTCCGGGGCGATGGCGCTCCCGCTCGAGCCCTGGTACTGCTGCTGCGCCTGCCCCTCGGTCACGTCCAGCACCTCGCCGGTGGCGAGATCCAGTTCCCGGATCTGCATCGAGCCCCGGAGGAGGTCGCGTTCGGAGGACGGAGCGAATTGGAAGTAGAGCGTTCCGTGGTCCGACGGCGCCGGCCAGTCGGCGCGGGAGAAGCCGGACCCCACCAGCTCGACGCCGCTGCCGCCCTCGGGGTGGAACAGGAAGAGCCCGGAGGAGCGCGCGCCCGGCGCCACGGTGGATCGGCGGGCGACGATCCCGCGCCCGTCGGGCATCCACGCCGGGGAGGTGACCCGGGAGTCGGGATCCTCGTGGACCGGCCGCGGGTTGCCGCCGTCCCCGTCCATCAGCCACAGGTTCGACTGCCCGCCCCGGTCCGAGACGAACGCGATCGCGGCGCCGTCGGGCGAGAACCGCGGGTGGTAGTTCACCGCCGCGCCGCTGTCCTGGGTGAGGGATTCGGCCCGACCCCCCTCCACCGGCAGGCGGTAGATGTGCCCCAGAAGGTCGAAGACGAGCGTGGATCCGTCCGGGGAGACATCGAGGGACATCCAGGTGCCCTCCGAGGTCTCGAACACGAGGTCGTAGGCATTGCCCCGCGCGAGGGTGGTGTCCCAGCCGGAATCGTCGGTGCGGCCCCCTTCCTGCGCGAGCGACAGCCCCGCGCCGAGGAGGGCCCCGAAGAGAGCCCCGAAGAGAGACGCGGTCGCGGCCAGGAGCGAAGAACGACGCATGCGGATGACCTCCGGAGGAGCGGTCAGGATCCCCGGGCCGATGATACGCGGGGCTCCCCGGCGTCCGGCGGCTTCTTCGCCGGGGCGTTGTCGCCGGTGAGGAGTGCGGCGGCGAGTCCGCGGCGGCGGGCGGGGATCCGGAGCGCCCCGGCGGTCGCCAGCGCCCCCGACGGCTCCACCCGAAGTCCGTGGAGCTGCTCGATCCGGTGGGCGACCCGGAGCGTTTCCCGGTCCGGGACGAGCACGGTCTCGTCCACCAGATCGGAGAGTGCGGGGTACAGCTCCGCCGAGAGCCACGGGACCGCCACGCCGTCGCAGACCGTGGAGCACGGGGCTTTCGCCGCGTAGCCGGCCTCGAGGCTCGCGGCGAGGGCGCAGCAGCCGTCGGGCTCGACCGCGAAGACGCGGATCCCGGGGCGGCGGTCCTTCAGCGCGCCGGCGACCCCGGTGAGGAGCCCTCCGCCGCCGACCGGGATGAACACGGACTCGAGGTCGGGGGCGGCTTCGAGGAGTTCGACCGCGAGACTGGCGTGGCCGCGATGGACGGCGGGCTCGATCCAGGGGTGGATGAAGGCCCACGGCTCGCGCTCCCACTCGCGTTCGGCGAGAAAGCGGAAGAGCTCCGGAACGGGGACGAGGCGCGGGATGCCGCCGGCGGCCCGGAAGCCCTCGACCTTGGATGCGGGCGCGGTGTCGGGAAGCAGCGAGCGGGCGGTGACGCCGCGCCTCGCCGCCGCCCACGCGAGTGCGAGCGCGGTGTTCCCGGCGCTCACCGTCGAGAGTCCGGGCGCGACGGCGTCGTCGTCGAGCCGGGAGACCGCGTTCCAGATCCCCCGCACCTTGAAGGACCGGGTGGGCAGCAGGCTGTCCGCCTTCAGCAGGAGGTGGGAGCCGAGGCCGGCGCCGGCCCGAACGAGGGGGCTGGGTGGGAAGATCTCCCGGAGCCGGGCGGCGGCGGCGCGCGCGTCCCTCCAGCCCGGCGCCGCGATGGGAGCTCCGCCCGGCGGAGCGGGTTCGGGGCGCGCGCGGGGCAAGACGGCCGCAAGTATGGAGTGCCCGCCGGAACGCCGGGCTCCTGCCCGGCACGGGAACGCCGGCGCCGGGACATTGCCGGCGCGCCGGGCCGGTTCTCGCGGTAGCGGCCCCGCCCGGCACGGGAGCGCCGGCGCCGGGACATTGCCGGAGCGGTTCGCATGACGCTCCCGACTACGGGTCGGCGTGGATCGCGGTGCGGCGGGCGAGCACGGGATCCCCGAGCAGCCGGTGGAGCCACCGCCGCACGATCCGCTGCCGAGCCGGCGGCGCCCGGAGGAGGATCTGGCGCCGGTGGATCGCCTTCCCCGGGCCCGGCGGCGCGGGAGCGGGCCCGAGAACCTCGACTCCGCGCGGCGCGAGCCGTTCGAGAAGGAACTCCGCCAGCTCGCGCCCTTCGCGCTCCGCCAGCGGCGGCGTCGGCGCTGTGGTGGTCACGAAGGTGAGACGCGCGAACGGCGGGTAGCCCAGCCGTTCCCGCAGCTCCATCTCGGTCTGCGCGAACGCCGCGTAGTCCTGGTCGCTGGCGGCTCGGACCGCGTAGTGCTCCGGATTCAGCGTCTGGACCACCGACCGCCCGCCGACCTCGCCCCTCCCGGCGCGACCGGCGACCTGGGTCAGGAGCTGGAACGTCCGTTCGGCCGCCCGGAAGTCGGGAAAACCGAGCCCGGCGTCGGCGGCGACGACCCCGACGAGCGCCACCCCCGGGAAGTCGAGGCCCTTGGCGATCATCTGGGTTCCGACCAGAACCTCGATCTCGCCGCGGCGAAAGGCGCGGAGCAGCCGCGCCCGCTCACCGGCGGCGCGGGTCGTGTCGCGGTCGAATCGCTCCACCCTCGCGTCGGGAAGAATCTCCGCCACCGCTTCCTGGAGCCGCTCGGTTCCGACGCCTTCCGCCCGGAGCACATCGCCCCCGCATCCGGGGCAGAACCCGGGGGGCGGCGTCCCGCGCCCGCAGCCGTGGCACACCGCGAGACGCCCGCGCCGGTGGAGGCTGAGCGCCAGCGCGCACCGCTCGCAGGAGGCGACTTCCCCGCACCGCAGGCAGACGATCCGCGCCCGGTAGCCCCTCCGGTTCAGCAGGACGAGCGCCTGGCGCCCGGCGGCGATCGCCTCCCGAAGCCCGGCGGCGAGGAGAGGAGAGAGCACCGCCGGCCGGGGTCCGCGCCGCTCGCGCAGGACCGGCCGCATGTCCACGAGCTCCACCGCGGCCAGCGGCCGTCCCCCGACCCTTCGGGTCAGCCGGAGCCGGCGCAGCGCGCCGGTCTGCGCCGCGCGCGTCGCTTCGAGCGATGGCGTCGCCGATCCGAGGACCAGGACTGCCCCGGCCGCGCGCGCCCGGAACCAGGCCGCGCGGCGGGCGTGGTAGCGCGGCGCCTCGTCCTGCCCGTAGGCGGCGTCGTGTTCCTCGTCCAGCACGACGAGGCCGAGCTGACGCACCGGAGCGAAGACCGCCGAGCGCGCCCCGAGAGCCACCCGCGCCTCGCCCTTCCGGACCCGCCAGAATGCCTCCCGTCGCTGCTTCGCCGTCAGGCCGCTGTGGAACACCGCGACCCGCGTTCCGAATCGGGACCGCACCAGCCGCTCCATCTCGAGGGTCAGCGCGATCTCGGGGACGAGCAGCAGGGCGCTCCGGCCCTGATCCAGCGCCGCCGCCACCGCGTCCAGATAGACCTCGGTCTTGCCGCTCCCGGTCACGCCGTGGAGCAGGAACCCGCCGAACTCCCGCGACGCGAGGGCGGCCCGGAGCGCGTCCGCGGCCGTCCGCTGCTCCCGGTTCAGCTCGGGTGGCGCGGATCGTTGCTTCGGCGCCGGCGGCGGCGCGAGCCCGGCGGACTCCCGCCGGATGTCGAGGAAGCTCTCGCGCGCCAGTCGGGAGAAGCTGCGGCCCCGCGGAAGCTCCAGCTCCCCGCGGATGCGGACCAGCGGCACCGCGCCCTCCGAGAGCGCGAGCAGGGTCAGGATCCGCCGGTCATCCCCGGACAGCCGCGCCGCCGCCGGGGTCGCGTCCGGCTCGGCGAGCCGGGCGATCCCTTCGGCGGTGATCCGGGCGCAGAGCAGCTTCCGGGCGGAGGCGGAGCCTGCGGGCGGCGCCATGGCGTCGAGCGCGAGCCCGAGGGAGCAGACCGTCTCGGCGGCCACCCAGCGACCGAGCGACAGCAGATCCGCCGGCAGCGCGGGGAGCGGATCCTCCGGTCGTGAAAGAAGCGGCTTCAGCGCGCCGGCATCGCCGGAAAAAGTCCCCGGCCCGAGGACGACGCCCCGCACTCTGGATCGGCCGAGCGGCGCCTCCACCCGCGCTCCCGGGGGCAGCGTCGTCTCCCCCGGCGCCACCATCTCCGGCGGCGTCCGGTAGGTGAAGGTCCGCGGCGCCGGGCGCGCCACCGCCACCTCGACGAGCGGCGGATCGCTCACCGCCGGGTCGGGGCGGCGGCCCCGGTCTCCTCCACGAACTTCCAGGCGAGGCGCAGGTCGTCCGCCACTCTCGCCCGCTGCCGCTCGCCTCCGGCGCCGGAGAGGCGCAGCAGGTACGCCGGGTGGTAGGTCGGGACGACCGGGGTTCCGGCGAAAGTGCGCACGTTGCCGCGCTCGGCGCCGATCCCCCGCACATCGGGGAAGAGCGCGGTGAGAGCCACGCCTCCGAGGAGGCAGAGCGCCTTCGGCTGCACCGCGGCGATCTGACGCTCCAGGAACGGGAGACAGGTCGCCACTTCGTCCGCCTGCGGATTCCGGTTCCCGGGCGGTCGGCACTTGACGATGTTCGCGATGTACACCGCGTCGCGGCGGATGCCGAGCACATCGTCGAGAAGGCGGTCGAGGAGCTTCCCGGCGCGGCCCACGAACGGCTCGCCCCGCCGATCCTCTTCCGCGCCTGGACCTTCTCCGATGAACATGAGATCCGCGTCGGGCCGGCCGACGCCGAACACGATCGTCTGGCGCTTCTCCGAGAGCCGGCAGCGGGTGCAGCCGTCGAGCTCCGCTTCGATGGCGGCCAGCGCGGCGACCTCCGGCCGCGGCGCGGGAGCGGCGAAGGAGGTGAACGACCGCAGCAGGCGGAGCCGCGCCAGCCGTTGCTCCCTCAGATCTGCTGGCAAGACGCCGCCCCGCTCACGAACCCCGGAGCCGTCGCGCCACCGCCGACCACACCGCGTCGGCCAGATCCCGCTTCGATTCGGGCGGGCGGGGCGTCACGAGCGGCGGGCCGTCTCCGCGCGCCTCGACGAGCACGGCCTCGGTCCGGTCGCTTCCGAACACGAGACCCGGCCCGACGCGGTTGCCGACGATCAGGTCGCACCCCTTCGCGGCCAGTTTCCGCTTCGCCTCGGGCGCCGGATCCTCGGTCTCGGCCGCGAATCCGACCAGGACCCGGGGATGGCCGCCGGGTCGCCGCCGCCTCCCCAGCTCGGCGAGGATGTCCGGATTGGGCTCCAGGTCGAGGCGGAGCGCCGCTCCGTCGCCCCGGTCCCGGAACCCGCCCGACTTCATCTTGGCGGCGGCGGCCCGCCGGGGCCGGAAGTCGCTCACCGCCGCCGCCATCACGCAGGCGTCGGCCGCGTCGGCCGCGGCGAGCACGGCGGCCCGCATTTCGAGCGCGGTCTCGACGCGCTGTTCGCGCACGTTCCCGGGAGATTCCAGGGCGGTGGGTCCGAGGACCAGGGTCACCTCGGCGCCCCGCTCGCGGGCGGCTCGGGCGAGCGCGACGCCCATGCGGCCCGAAGACCGGTTCGAGAGATAGCGCACCGGATCCAGCGGCTCTCTCGTCGGGCCGGCGGCGACCACGACCCGGTATCCGGCGAGATCCCGATCCGGTGGCGGGGCCAGCGCCGCTTCGACCGCACTGGCGAGGATCTCCGGCTCGGGGAGCCGCCCGGGGCCGGTCCACCCGCAGGCGAGATCGCCGACGCCGGGGTCCACGACCGTGACGCCGCGCGCCGCGAGGGTCTCGAGGTGCGCCCTCGTCGCCGGGTGCTCCAGCATGTTCGGGTTCATCGCCGGGGCGACGACCACCGGCGCCCGGACCGCGAGGTGGAACGTGGTGAGGAAGTCGTCGGCGAGACCGAGGGCCATCCGGGCGACCGTGTGCGCCGTCGCCGGCGCCACGAGGAGCAGATCCGTCTCCTCGGTGAGGGAGATGTGGCGGATGTCTCCCGGGCCTCCATCTCCGGCGGGGCCGAAGAGACCGGAGAGCACCGGCGCCCCCGAGACCGTCTCCAGCGCCAGCGGGGTGACGAACTCCCGGGCGGCGCGGGTCAGGATGACCTGCACTCGGAATCCGCGCTTCCGGAGCGTCCGGACGACCTCGGGCGCCTTGTAGGCCCCGATGCAACCGGTCACGCCGAGCACGATCTTCGGCCCCCGGGGGCGCTCCTCGGACATCACGGTGGGACGCATCATCTTCGCACGGAGTTTCGATGGTTCGGCAGGGGTCGCCGTTGGCGTAACATGCCCGCCCGTTTCGACATGGTGAAAGCCGACCTCGTTGCCCGCACCTGCGCCGCCACCGGACTCACCCGCGGCGAAGCCCGTCTCGCGGTCGAATCCGTGTTCCACGCCGTCGCCGATGCGATGGTGGACGGGAATCGGGTCGTCATCCGCCGCTTCGGGACATTCCTCGTCACGCCGCGGAAGACCGGGATGGCGCGCAACCCGCGCACCGGGGCTCCGATCCCGATCCCGCCCGGCTGGGTGGCGCGGTTCCGTCCCGGCGCCAGTCTGAAGGCGATCCCTTCCTCGAGCGCCGCCGGCGGGGAGTGACGCCGCGCCCGTCTCCGGGACCGCCGCCGCGATCACCGGCCTCGACAACGGGACGCCGGCCCTCCCGGCCCCGAGCAAGTGAAGCGCGCCGCTCTCTTCGGTCGCCCCAACGTCGGGAAGTCCACGCTCTTCAACCGGCTGGTGGGCGGGCGTCCGGCGATCGTCCATGCGCGTCCCGGCTCGACGCGGGACGGGCGCAAGGAGCCGGTGGAATGGCGCGGCGAGACCTTCCTGCTCCACGACACCGGGGGCGTCACCGCGGACGACGCCACCCATGCGTTCGCCCGCGAGGTCCGCGCCCTGGCGCTGGCCGCCGCCACCGGGTCCGACGCCATCCTGTTCCTCGTGGACGGGCGCGCCGGGCTCACGACGGCGGATGAACACCTCGCGGAACTCCTTCGCCGGGCGCGGAACCAGCCGCCGGTGCTCCTGGTCGTGAACAAGGCCGAGTCGGATCCGGAGGCCGCCGCCAGCGATTTCCACGGCCTCGGGTTCGGAGAGCCCGTGCCGATCTCCGCCGAGCACGGGCTCGGCGTCTCCGAACTCCTCGACGCGCTGCGCGAAATCCTCGCCGCCACCGGCCCCGAACCGGCGCCGGAGGCCGCGGCGTCCCCGGTCCGGATCGCGATCGTGGGTCGCGCGAACGCCGGGAAGTCCACCCTCCTGAACCGCCTCGTCGGGGGCGAGCGATCGCTCGTGTCTTCCATCCCGGGCACCACCCGGGACCCGGTGGACGAGAGCCTCGTCGTGGAAGGTCGTCCGGTCGTCCTGGTGGACACGGCGGGCATCCGGCGCGGCCCCCGCCGCCGGGGCGTCTCCGGCGGCTTCGAGGAGGCCGATGCGCTGGCGGTCCTGCTCGCCGGGAAGGCAATCCGGCGAGCCGATGTCTCGCTGCTCCTGGTGGACGCGGTCGAGGGACCGAAGACCTCCGACGCGGCCATCGCCCGCCGGATCGAGGACGCCGGTTGCGGCGTCGTGGTGCTGGCCAACCGCTGGGACCTGGTGACGTCGCGCGCCGAGCGGTGGGCCGAGGTCCGGCTCGAAGTCCGGGAGACCCTGCGCCACATCGCCCACGCTCCGGTCCGCCGCATCTCGGCGAAGACCGGCCAGGGCGTCGGCGCGATCTGGAACGCGGCCCTCGGCGTCCACGCCGAGCGGGGGCGGCGGATCGCCACCGCCGAGGTGAACCGCTTTCTCGCGGAGGCCGCCGCCCGATTCGCTCCGCGCTCCCGGACCGGCCGCGAAGTGAAGATCCTCTACGGCACCCAGGCTGCGGTCTCGCCGCCGCGCTTCCGGGTGTTCGTGAACTGTCGCCGCAAGGATCTGCTCCCCACCTACCCGCGATACCTGCTCGGGGCGGTGCGCCGCCGCTACGGCTTCGCCGGCGTTCCGATCCGCCTGTCGGTGGAGGGGCGCCGCCCGTCGCGTCGCCGGGGGAGGGCGGCCCCTGCCATACAATCGGCCCCGGGCCGCATCGCGACGCCGCGCGGAGACTCCTGACTCCGCCGCCTTCGCATCCGGTTCAGGCGGCTCGAAGCGATCGGACGCCGCGCTCGGCTCGGGTGGCGTCCCATCGGGCCCCGTCCTCCGACAGCATGAGCACTCAGCCTCCGCTCAAGATCCCGAACAAGCTCTTCTTCCGCATCGGGGAAGTGAGCGAGATCACCGGGGTGCAGCCCTACACGCTGCGGCACTGGGAGATGGAGTTCCCGACGCTCAGCCCCAAGAAGAACGACGCCGGACAGCGGCTCTACCGCCGGGCGGACATCGAGATGGTGCGGGAGATCCAGCGTCTCCTCCACCACGAGGGCTATACGACCGCCGGGGCGGTGCGCCGCCTCTCGGCGAAGAAGCGCGCCCGGGGCAAGCTGTCCTCGTTTCCGGTGCCGCCCCCGCCCCCTCCGCCGTCGTCGCCCCGATCGGAAGCGCTCCTCCTCGGCGTCCGGGAGGCGCTGGCCATCATGGAGGCCACCGACGCCGGGCTCGCGGCGCTGCTCGATCCGGCCGCCGTCGGGGTCGGAGCGAAGACGAAGAGTCCGGCGGGAGCGAAGGGTGGCGCCCGGGGCAGCGCTTCCCGCCCGGAGCGCAAGCGGCTCGGGCTCCCCTGACCCGGGCGCATCGGATTCCCGCGGCGGCGTAGAATCCCGCCCTCTCTTCGACGCCCGTCGGGACGTGGCGCAGTCTGGTAGCGCACTTGCTTGGGGTGCAAGTGGTCGTCGGTTCAAATCCGGCCGTCCCGACCAGCTCCCGGGTGCTTCGGCGAGACGCCGCGATCAGACCCGCGGATCGCGGGCGAGACGGATCCCGGTGGCGTGGCGCCGGTCGCCGGCGGGGATGTGGTGGCGGGTCGTCGCCCGGACCAGCAGCGCGGAGGTCAGGCAGGAGCCGCCTCGAACCACCGGCCCCGTGGTGAGGAAGCGCGTCGTCGGATCGCCCGGAAGCCGCGCCTCCGGCCGGTAGCCGGGGTAGGGGAGGTGGGCGCTTCCGGTCCATTCCCACAGATCCCCGAAGAGCTGGGCGGGAGACCTCCTTCCGGGCGCCGCCCGATCCCCCGGCGCCGGGAGCGGCGCGAGACGGCCGGTCTCCAGCACGTTGGCTTCGGTGACGTCCGCCCGCGCCGCGGCGCTCTCCCACTCCGTCTCGCGCGGCAGCCGGCAACCCCGCCAGCGGGCGAAGGCCTGCGCCTCGAACCAGCTCGCGTGCCCGACCGGCGCGGCGGGATCGAGGGGCCGGCGCCCTTCGAGAGTGAATTCCGTCCAGTCGTCGCCCTCCCGCTCCCAGTAGAGCGGCGCCTCCCATCCGCGGGCTTCGCGGGCTTCCCAGCCGTCGGCCGGCCAGAGCGTCCGCGTCCGGTAGCCGCCCTCCGCGATGAACTCGAGGAACTCGCCGTTCGTCGCCAGCCGGTTGGCGAGCTGGAAGGGCGCGAGGAGCCGGCGGCGCCGCGGCCTCTCGTTCGCGAAGGAGAACCCCGGCCCGTCGTGGCCGATGCCGACCTCGCCGCCGGGGAACGGGATGAACCGCAGCGGCGCCGGGTTCGTCTTCGGCCGCCGGCGCTCCCACGGCTCGCGGTAGGCGGGGCGCAGGGGGTTCTGCCACAGGAGGTGCTTCAGCTCTGCGAGGATCAGCTCCTGGTGGAGCGCCTCGTGGCGCGTGGCGAGATCGAGCGCCGCTTCCGGTCCGGGCGCGAGGCCGGCGCCGGCGGCGTTCCCGACCGCTTCCTCCACGGCGCGTCGGTAGGCGAACACTTCGGCGACGGTCGGCCGGGTCCAGCGGGCGCGATTCCGGTGGAAGGCCCGGCGCCCGGGATCGAACAGGTCGTCGTACTCGGGGGCGGGACGCCGCCAGCGAAACCCGCCGGTCTCGAGGAAGTAGCGCTCCACGAACCAGGTCGTGTGCCCGAGATGCCACTTGACCGGACTCGCGTCGCCGCCGCCGGCTGCGACGAAGTCCTCCGCCGCCAGCGGCGCCACCAGCCGCAGGGTCCGGTCCCGCGTCTCGAGGAACCGCTCGAGAGGCCCGGTCCCGGTCATGCCGATCCCTCCTCCCCAGCCTGCCGCGGCCGGAGCGCCTGCAGCCGTTCGATGCGCGCGCGAAATCCGTTCCCGGAACGCTCCGCGAGGCCGCGCTCGATCAGCCAGTTCAGGTCGCGGGTGAGCGTCTTGCCCGTTCGCCGGGCGTAGGCGCGGGCGAGACGCGCGTGATCGAGGAGAGCCGCTCGGGTGAGCGGCGCCTCTGCGCCTCCGAGGACGAGCGCCAGGTTCGTCCGCCGTTCCCGCGCGGGGCCGGGACGCCCGCCGATCCGGTCGCGCACGAAGCCGGGCCAGGCGAGCCTGCGCTGCTCCCGCTCCACGAGCGATGCCTGCTCCCGGAGTCCGTCCACCAGTCCTTCGAGCGCGTAGAGGACGAACCCCCATGGATCTCCCCGGCCGCGGTCTGCCCGCGAGGAGCGATCGAGCTGGCGGTAGTACTCCTCCCGGGTCCGGTAGTAGTGGTTGCTCGGGAGGTGGCAGGCGGGCGTCGGCAGGCCGGCCCGCAGCAGGAAGAACAGCTCCGCGAGACGCGCGACCCGGCCGTTCCCGTCGCCGAAGGGGTGGATCCAGGCGAGCCAGAGGTGGGCGAGGATGCCGCGGAGGACGCCCAGCGCCATGCGGTCGCCCCGGCGCGCGGTCGCCGGAACCTCGATGTCCCTCTCCAGCCAGTGGACAAGTCTCTCCAGCAGGCGGACGCAGTCCTCGGCGGGGGCGCCGCGGTAGCGGCCCGTGACGACGGGATGGGAGCGGACGACGCCGGGAACGGCCTCCTCGGCGATGTGGCCCTCGAGGCCGTCGAGGATCCGTCGGTTCCAGTCCTCGATCCGGCCTCGGTCCAGCCGCGCCGCGCCACCGGCGAGAACCTCCTCGGCGATCCGGTTGTACGCCGCGAGCACGTTGTCCACCTCGACCCCGAGATAGGCCCGGGACGGCGGCAGGTTCCGCTGCTTGAGACGGCGCTCCTCGACCTCCGCCTCGGTCAGCGTGTTCCCTTCGATCGCGGCGGTGGCTCGCGCCCCCTTCACCAGGAAGGTCCGATGGAGCTTCCTGGACTCGCTTTCGGGGATCAGCGCCTCGGCCAGCAACTCGGCGCGGGCGGCCACCTGTCCGAGCAGGAGCCAGACCCGGGCGGGGGCGTCACGGGGGTTCAGCCCGAACCGGATCCACGGGTGGGTCCGCCGGTACTGCCGACCCCTGTCGCGTCCTCGCATCTGTCCCCAAGAGTGTCCAGGACATCATAAGGGAAATCAATGAGATCCATGACGAATCGGAGTTGTCGTGTCCGATCCGGTGTCCCGGTCGAGACCAGCGGGATGTCCGGCGGGGCGTTCGCGTTCCGTGGCCGGACGCGGGAGGTCAGCCCGCTGTCGCCTCCCGGGGCCGGACCGTCGGCGCGGGGGGCGTCGCCCGGCGCCACGCCCGGCGGGCCGCGGTCGCCAGATCGTCCAGCAGGGTGTAGAAGAACGGGAGGATGAGCAGCGTCAGGACGGTCGAGGCGGCCAGCCCGCCGATCACCGTCCGGGCCAGCGGGAAGTAGTAGAGCCCGTCGAGCCCGGTGCGCCCCACGGCCATCGGGACCAGCGCCAGCATCGTCGCCGCCGCGGTCATCAGGATGGGACGGAGGCGGTCCCGCCCGCCCGTGACCAGCGCCTCCGTGCGCTCCATGCCTTCGCGGCGCAACCGGTTCACGTGGTCGATCAGGACGATCCCGTTCTTCACCACGATCCCCATGAGGATCAGGAGCCCGATCTGCGCCATCAGGTTGAACGGGCTGTTCGTCGCGAGCAGCACCCACGCCGCTCCCCAGATCGCGTACGGAATCGAGATCAGGATCGCCAGCGGGTGGATCAGCGACTCGAACTGCGCCGCCATGACGATGTAGATCAGCATGAGCGCCAGCAGGTAGTTCAGGAGCATCGTCTGGAGATCCCGGTCCTGCTGCGCGATCCGGTCTCCGAAGGACCAGGTGAACCCGTCGGGGAGCGCGAGGGCGTCCATCTCGGCCTCGATCGTCTCGCGCGTCGCCTCCCAGTTCTCTCCCTCGTAGGCGGCGCGGAGCGTGCTCATCACCCGCCGGTCCACCCGGGAGATGGCGCGGGGCCGCTCCACGATCTCGAAGTCGGCGAGGTCGCCGAGGCGCACCGGGGCGCCGTCGTCGCCGATCAGGGTGAACGCGCGCAGATCCTCGACCCGCGAGATGTCCTGCTGCGACATGGTGAGCAGCACCTCGGTCTCGCGATCGGCGGTCTGGAACCGCCGGAGCGGCCGGCCGCCGAGGCTGAAGCCGAAGATCTCCGAGAGGTCGCGCGGGGTGATGCCGACCCGCGCCGCCGCCTCGGCGCGGGGCCGCACGACGACCTCCCGGCGGGCGTCGTCCTGCTGGCTCCGGATGTCGGTGACGCCCTCGATGCCGCGCAGACGCGTCTCCGCCGTGTCGAGCACCTCCGGGAAGCGACCGGAATCCTCCCCGTAGAAGCGGACCCGGAAGAACAGGCTCTCGCCGCCGGTCTCCTGGTCGTCGTCCCCGAACACGATCCGGACGCCGGGCAGCGCCGGGAGCGCTTCCCGCACCGTCTCCCGGATCGCCTTCCCTTCCTCGTCGGAGATGTGCTCGGCGCCCAGCGAAATCACCGTCTGGGCCTCGTTCTCGCCGAAGTAGCTGTACACCGAGTCCACGCCGATCCGGTCCGCGATCCCGGCGATCTCGCTCTCCACCGCGATCACCACCGGCTCCGAGTCCTCCTTGTAGTGGAAGTCGGCGAATTCGTAGGTCAGGAAGATGCGGTTCCGGTTCAGCCCGGCGAACATCGCGGTGGAGAGTCCGAGGAAGAAGGGGAGGATCGCGGTCACGAGGAAGGCGACCGCGATCCCGGCCGTGATCCAGCGGCGCCGCAGCGTGAACCGCAGAGCCCGCTGGTAGGCGGCGCCGAGCCGCTCCGTCCACGCCGGTGGGACCGACGGCCGGCGCGCCAGCAGGCGCGAGCTCACCAGCGGGATCAGGGTGAGCGAGATGAACAGCGAACAGAAGATCGTGAGCGAGATCGCGAGTCCGATCTCGCCCAGCCAGATGGACATCTCGTTCTTCCCCCCGAGCACGGTGGGCAGGAACACGACCGCGGTCGTGACGGTCGAGGCGATCACCGCGCCCGCGACCGCCCGGCTCCCGACGACCGCCGCCACCCGGGCCGGGAGCCCACGGGCGTGCTCGCGGACGACGGATTCGAGCACCACGATGGCGTCATCCACCAGGAGGCCGATCCCGAGCATCATGCCCATCATGGAGAGCACGTTCAGCGACCTGCCGGCGAAGTAGAGGATCGTGGCGGTCGCGATGATGGACATCGGGATCGTGAGGCTCACGATCGTCGTGGAGTCCAGCCGCCGCAGGAACAGGAAGAGCACGAGGATCGCGAGGAGCGCCCCGAGCAGTCCTTCCGTGCGGATCCCGGCGAGGCCGGCGGTGATCTCGGCGGCCTGGTCGTCCCAGACGAACAGGGTGATTCCGGCGAGCGCGGGATCGCTGGCGATGCCGGTCTCGATTTCCTCCACGACCGCCCGGGCGACCTCGACGGTGTTCGCTTCCGCCGACTTGAAGACCGTCAGGCCGACCGCCGCGTCGTCGTTCAGCCGCCTCCCGTAGGGGATCGGCGGCTCCCGCCAGGTCACGTCGGCGACGTCCCGGACGGTCAGCCCCGCGTCGTTCAGGGGCAGCGATCCGATCTCCGAGATCTCCGAGAGGGCGCCGAAGCCGCGGACCGGCGTGACCTCCGCTCCCGCCCGCACCCGGCCCAGCGAGAGGTTGCGGTTCATGTTCTGCACCCGGTCGGCGACATCGCCGAGGTCCACCCGATGGGCGGCGATCCGGTCGGCGCGCAGGTTGATCCGGACTTCGCGCGGCTCGACCCCGTTCAGATCCACCCGCGCCACTCCGGGGATGCGCCGGATCGGGTCGGCGACCCGGCGGTCGAGCCGCTCGTAGTTCGCCGAGAGATCCATCCCCGGCGCCGCGATGCGCGCCTCCACGATCGGGATCTGCGTCGTGGAGAACGTGTTCACGTGGATCTCGCGCACATCGTCCGGGAGCTCCGGACGGGCGTCCTCCACCGCCTCGAACACCTTGGCCCGCGCCACATCCACGCTCTCGCCCCAGGTGAACTCGAGCTGCAGGCTCGCCTGGTCGGCTTCCGCGGTGGAGCGGATCCGGCGGGCGCCCGGGATCGTGGCGAGAGCTTCTTCGAGCGGCCGCACGATCTCGCGCTCGACCTGCGCCGGGCTCGCGTTCTGGTAGGGGACGGTCACGAAGACGCCGGGGAAGTCCACATCGGGCAGGAACGCGAGCGGGATCCGTCCGAACGAGATGACGCCGAGAACCAGTGTGCTGAGGAGCACCATGGCGGTCGTGACCGGCCGGTTCACGGCCAGGCGCGGCAGGCTCACGCGGAGAACTCCCTGCGATCGGCGACCTGGTAGGCGGTGGGGATCACGACCAGCGTCAGCAGCGTCGAGACGAGGAGCCCGCCGATCACCGTGACCGCCATCGGGCCGCGGATCTCGGCCCCCTCGCCCAGCCCGAGCGCCATGGGCAGGAGGCCCAGGATCGTGGTCAGGGTCGTCATCAGGATCGGCCGCAGCCGGATCCGTCCGGCGGCGACGATGGCCTCGGTCTTCTCCATCCCCTCGCGGCGGAGGCGGTTGATGCAGTCCACGAGCACGATGGCGTTCTTCACGACGATCCCGGCGAGCATCACGACCCCGATGAGCACGATGACGCTCAGGTTCGACCCGGTCACGAGGAGCGCCCAGATCACCCCGATCGCGCCCAGCGGAATCGTGAACAGGATGAGGAACGGGTGGAGCAGCGACTCGAACTGGCTGGCCATGACGAAGTACACGAGGAAGATGGCGAGTCCGATGGCGAGGGCGAGGCTCGCGAACGACCGTTCCATCTCCGCGCGCTGTCCGGCGAACCGGGTCGTCACCCCCGGCGGCAGCCCGATGCCGGCGATCCGGGCCGTGATCTCCTCGGTGGCGGCGCCGAGATCGGTCCCCTCCAGGTTCCCCGAGATGACGACGGCGGGCCGCTGGCCGACGCGCCGCAGCTCGGCGGGCCCGAGTCCCACCTCCGCCTCGCCGAGCGCCCGGAGGAGCACCGGCCGGGCGTCTTCGGCGTGCACGATGAGCTCGGGGACCGCCGTCGCCCGGGTCCGCAGGTCGTCGCCCCCGCGGACCACGACCTCGATGCGGCGGTCGCCCTCGTCGAGCCGGGTGGCGACCTGCCCGCGCAGCTTCGCGCGGAGAGCCTCCGAGGCCCGATCCACCGAAAGGCCCATGGAGGCGAGCCGGTCGGCCTCGAACCGGACCCGGATCTCCGGGCTCCCCGCCTCGGCGGTGGAACGCACATCGGCGAGTCCCGGGACCGCGGCGACCGCCTCGCGGACGCGCCGCGCCGCCGGTTCGAGCGCGCCCGCCTCGTCGGCGAAGACCTCGACCTCGACGGGCTGGCGGAAGCTGAAGTACGAGGGGCGGCCGAACTCGGAACGGAGCCCGGGGCGGGAGGCGAGGGCGGAGCGCACCGCTTCGATCGCCGCCGCCTCGGCGCCTTCGTCGTCCGGCGCTTCCATCGTCACCGAGATCCGTCCTCGGTGCTCGGCGCGGCCGGAGGCGCCGCCGAAGCCGCCGCCGGAGACGGCGCCGGCCTCCGTCGTGACCCGCCGGACGCCGGGAAGCCGAGCCGCGGCGGCCCCGACCTCGGTGGCGACCGAATCGGTGGCGCCGACCGCCGAGCCCTCGGGAAGGTGGATGTCGAAGTGGAACTCGCCCTGGGCGAGCTGGGGGATGAGTTCGACGCCCACGCCCCGCCAGCCGACGAAGGCGGTACCCCCGAGGAGCCCGGCGGCCAGCAGGAAGACCGCCGCGGGCCGGGCGAGCGCGGCGCGGAGGAGCGGCGGGTAGCCGCGGGAGAGAGCGGTCTCGGCGGCGACGAAGCCCCGGAGCACGGGCCGGAACGGGAACGCGAGTCCGCGGCCGATCCCGCGGACGCCGATCCGGAACCCCCGAAGCAGGCGCACGAAGAGTCCGGGCCGGACATCGTTCGCCGCCGGCGCCGCCGCGAGGTCCGCGCCCCCGCGGGCCGCGAGGACCGGGATCAGCGCCAGCGAGAAGCCGAGCGAGGCGAGGATCGAGATCGAGACCGTGAGCGCCTGATCCCGGAAGAGCTGTCCGGCGACGCCCTCCACGAACACGATGGGCAGGAAGACCGCCACCGTGGTCAGCGTGGACGCGACCACCGGTCCGGCGACCTCCACGGCGCCCGCCACCGCGGCGCCGGGGGCCGCTTCTCCGGCGGCCTTCCGCCGGTGGATCGCCTCCAGCACGACGATCGAGTCGTCGAGCAGCATCCCCACCCCGAGCGCGAGCCCGCCGAGCGACATGATGTTCAGCGAGAGCCCCATCTGCTCCATCACGAAGAAGGTCGCGACCACCGACACCGGGATCGCGAGCGCAACCACGGTCGTCGCCCGCCGCTCGCGCAGGAAGAGCGCGATGACGAGGATGGCGAGCAGCCCGCCCTGCCAGGCGTTCGTGACGACCTCCGAGATCGCCTCCTCGATGAAGCCGGACTGGTCGAACAGCACGGCGAGCGCGACGCCCGCGGGCACCTCCTCCGAGACCGCGTCCAACCGCTCGCGGACGGCCCCGGCGACGGCGACCGTGTTGGCGTCGCCCTCCTTGAAGATCCGGACCTCGACGCCCTCGTCGTCGCCGTTGCGGAGGATGACTTCCTGCTCGCGGAAGCCGGATCGCACCTCGGCCACGTCCCGGACCCGCACCCGACGCCCTTCCTCGTCCTTCACGATGGTGGCTCCGATCCGGTCGAGCGTGTCCAGCTCGTTCAGCGTCCGCACCAGGTAGCGGGCCTCGTCCTCGAAGACGCTCCCCCCGGCGGCGTTCACGTTCGCCGCCGCGATGGCGTCGGAGACCTCGGCGACCGTGATCCCGTAGGCGACCAGCCGTCCCTGGTCCACGTCCACCTGGATCTCGCGGATCTGTCCGCCCTCGATCCGGACCGCCGCCACTCCCTCGACCGAGTCGAGATCCTTCTTCAGCTCCTCTTCGGTCCACTCCC
Source organism: Acidobacteriota bacterium (assembly GCA_022822745.1). Taxonomy (GTDB): domain Bacteria; phylum Acidobacteriota; class Vicinamibacteria; order Marinacidobacterales; family Marinacidobacteraceae; genus JAJEAO01. Next base: position 98,386 of record JAJEAO010000114.1, on the reverse strand, counting down.
GCAGCCGCGACAGCGGGAGCTCTCCCGAGACCCCCAGTCGGAGCACCGCGTCGGAGGAGGGGTCGAAGCGAAGCACCCGGGGCCGCTCGGCGTCTTCCGGGAGAACGACGGAGTCCACCTTCTCCCGGACATCGAGCCCGGCGAAGTCCATGTTCGTGTCCCAGACGAACTCGAGCGTCACCTCCGAGACCCCGGCCCGCGAGCGGGAGGTGACCCGCCGGAGCCCGGGAGTCACCGACGCCGCCTCCTCGATGGGACGGGTCACGAGCGTCTCGACTTCGATCGGGGCGGCGCCCGGCATCCGGGTCTCGACCGTGAGCGTCGGGTAGGAGATCTCGGGGAGCAGGTTCACCGGCAGGCGCGAGAGCGCCACCAGGCCGAACACGCAGGCTGCCACGGTGAACATGGCGACGCTCACCGGGCGACGGACGCAGCCGGCGATGAGGGATTTCACGCGGAGACCTCCCGGAGCATGGACTTCAGGCCGACGAAGCGGCGGTCGGCGGGTCGGACGGAGTGGCTGGCGGAAGGGCTGACGGGCGCGATCAGCCGGCGGGTCGGGTCGGCGGGTTCAGGACTTCGACCGGGTCGCCGGGGGTCAGCGAACCCATGCCCGCCACGACCAGCCGGGCGCCGGGGAGGATCCGGTCCTCGTCTCCGGTGACGAGTTCGACCAGCGCGCCGCCGGGAGCGTCGAGTTCGACGCCCAGCGCGACCGCGCGGCGGATTGCCCGCCCGTCCTCGACCACGAACACGTGGGCGTCGCCGCCGGACTGGATGACGGCGCGCTTCGGGGCGAGGACGGCGTCCTCGCGGCGTCCGGTCTCGATCACCACGCGCGCGAACGACCCCGGCCGCACCGTCGCCGCGCCGGACGGAGCGCGACGAGGACTGGGGACCTCGACGGTCACCTTGACGGTTCCGGTCGTCGGATCCACGACCGGGCTGATCTCGCGGATGCGGCCGGGAAGCGCCTCGCCGACCTCGGACTCGGGGCGCACTCGCGCCCGTTGCCCGGGGGCGAGGCCGACGACATCGCGCTCCGGCAGGTAGAGCCGAACGACGAGCGTGTCGAAGTCACTCAGCGTCAGAAGCTGCTGCGCCGGATCGAGGTGTGCCCCGGCGACGAGGAGGACTTCGGTGACCCGTCCGGCGAACGGCGCCCGGATCTCGGTGCGGTCGAGTTCGAGCCGGGCCGTCTCGCGCTCGGAGGCGGCGAGATCGCGATCGAACTTCGCCTTGTCGAAGTCGTACTCGGAGACGAGGTCGGCTTCGAACGCGCGGGCCTGGCGCGAGAGCTCGGCTTCGGCGCGGGCGAGCCGGAGCTCGGCCTGTTCGAGCGCGAGCTGGCGATCCCGCGGATCCACCCGGGCGAGCACCTGACCGGCCGCGACCTGATCCCCCTCGCGCACCCGCACTTCGGTGAGCACGCCGGAGGTCTGCGACAGCACTTTCGCGGTCCGCTCCGCCTCCACCGAGGATGTCGTCGCCACCTGAACGGCCACCGGTCCGCGCCGAGCCTCCACCACCGTCACCGGCGTCGGAGCGGCGGCTTCTTCCGCGGCGATGGCCTTCGCCTCCGCGCCCTCCTCGGGGCCCCGCGTCGCCGCGAAGACGAATGCCGCCGCCACCGCGGCCCCTCCCATGGCGGCGCCGAGGAGGAGCCGCCGCGCCCGTTGTGTCGTCATGACCGTTCCATACGGCCCGTTCGCCGGCCCGGTTCCGGCCGGCGAGACAATGCCCCCGTCCGGAGCGCGGTTAGCTCAGCGGTAGAGCACCTGCCTTACACGCAGGGAGTCACAGGTTCGAACCCTGTACCGCGCACCACCCGGACGCGTCCCGGCCCGACGCCCTGACCAGCCGGAGCGCCCGGCGAGCGTTCGGCGGGGCGCCCGGGTTCATATGACCCGGCGCTCCGGGGCCGCCTGGTCGGTGGCGAAGCGCTCCATCGCGAACGCCGTGATGTCGAGAGTGCGGGACTCCCCGTCGGCGATGACCTCGGAGAGAGCCCGTCCCACGGCGGGGGCGTGCTGCATGCCGTGGCCCGAGAACCCGCCCGCCACGAGGAACCGGGGCAGCTCCGGGACCGGCCCCAGGATCGCGTTGTGGTCCGGCGAAACGGCGTAGAGCCCCGCGTTCAGGGTCTTCAGCGCGGCGTCGGCGAGTGGCGGGTAGCGGTGGGCGCCCCGTTCCCAGACCCCGCCGAGGAAGTCGAGGTCCGGCGTCTGCGAGAACCCCGGAGGCTCGTCGGGGTCGGCGGCGCCGCACAGAACGCCGCCGCTGTGCCGGTGGAGATAGACCCCCGTGCCCCAGTCGATCGTGAGCGGCATGGACTCCGGCAGGAAACTCACCGGCTCCGTCGTGAAGAACTGCCGGCGGACCGGCTCCACCGGGATCTCCACACCGAACAGGGCGCCCACGCCGCGAGCCCATGGACCCGCCGCGTTCACGAGCCATTCCGACTCCCACGCCTCGCCCCCGGCGGTGAACCGGAACCCGCCGTCGGGGCGTTCCGCCGCCGCCGTGACCTCGGCGCCGCGCCGCAGCTCGACGCCGCCCCGTCGCGCCAGCGCCGCGTACCCGGCGACGAGCGCCGCCGGGGTGGCGACGCCATCCGCGGCGCAGAAGGTCGCCCCGACCAGGTCCCCGGTCTCGATCCCGGGCAGGCGCCGCTCCGCCTCGGCCACGGAGATCACCTCCACGGGAGCGCCCAGGGCGCGCTGGAGTTTCGCCGTCTCGGCGAACTGCTCGAGGTCGTCCTCCGAGTCAAGCAGGAAGAGATAGCCGCACCGGTCGAAGTCGGCGTCCACGCCGGTCCGATCCCGGAACCGTCCGATCTCCTCGATGCTGTAGCGCGAGAGCTCCACGTTGGCGCGGGTCGTGAACTGGAGGCGCACGCCCCCCGCCGCCTTGGAGGTCGAACCCGTCCCCAGTTCGTCCTCGCGTTCGAAGACCACGACCCGCCCCACCCGGCGCTCGGCGAGGTGGGCGGCGATGGAAGCGCCCATGACGCCTCCTCCCACGATGGCGACCTCGCAGGTTCTCGTCCGGCTCGCCATCGTCGAGGCCCTCCTGTGGTGACTGTGCGGCAGCGGCAATGTTCGCCGATCGCGCGGGCTACGGGCCAGCGGTCTCGGCCGCTCGCGGCGGCGAGGGAGCGCTCCGCGGCAATGGGCGATAGGGAAAGAGCCCCGATTTCCGTACAATTCAGGCGCTTTGCCTGTCAACACGGAATCCGACACCCCTGAACTCCCCGGCTCCTTCTCGCTGCGCGTCAGCGATCCGAGGACCGGCCACGACTACGAGCTGCCCGTCGAACACGGGACGGTCCGCGCCACCGCGCTGGGGCAGGTCCGCGCCGGCGAGGACGATCCGGGGCTCGCGACCTACGACCCGGCGTTCAAGAACACGGCGAACTGCATCAGCCGCATCACCTACATAGACGGCGACCGCGGGATCCTCGAGTACCGGGGCTACCCGATCGAGGAGCTTGCGGGGACGACCAGCTACCTCGACACCGCCTGGCTGATCCTGAACGGCGAGCTGCCGACCCCAGACGAGAGCCGGGTGTGGGCGGCCGAAATCGCCGCCCGCGCCGGGGTTCCCGACCCGCTCCCGCGCATGCTGGAGGGGTTCCGCGCCGATGGCCACCCGATGGCCATCTTCATCGCCCTCCTCGCCGGCCTCGGCGCGATGCACCCCGAGTCCAAGGCGGTCGCGGATCCCGCCGTTCGGGCCGAGCACGTCCGGCGGCTGATCGCGGCCGCGCCGACGCTGGCGGCGATGGCGTACCGCCACGGCCGCGGCCTTTCGGTCGTCCCGCCCCGCGAGGATCTGAGCCTCCCGGCGAACTTCCTGAACATGGTGTTTGGTGGCGAGGGATCGGGCTACAAGCCGGATCCGGTGCTGGAGCGGGCCATGGATGTCCTGTTCGTTCTCCACGCCGACCATGAGCAGAACTGCTCCACCTCGGCGATGCGGGGCGTGGGCAGCTCCCACGCCGACCCCTACTCCTCGGCCGCCGCCGCGGCCGCCGCGCTCTACGGCCCTCTCCACGGGGGCGCGAACGAGGCGGTGCTGCGGATGCTCGACGAGATCGGCTCCATCGAGGGGATTCCCGCCTTCATGGACTCGGTGCGCCGCGGGGAGCGGCGGCTCATGGGGTTCGGCCACCGGGTGTACAAGAGCTACGACCCGCGCGCCCGGATCATCAAGAGGACGGCCTACGAGGTGTTCGAGGTCACCGGGAAGAACCCCAAGATCGACATCGCGCTCGAACTGGAGCGGATCGCGCTCGGCGAGGAGTACTTCGTGAAACGGCGGCTCTACCCGAACGTGGACTTCTACTCCGGGATCATCTACGAGGCGCTGGGCTTCCCGGTCGGCCTGTTCCCCGTCCTCTTCGCGGTGCCCCGCATGTCCGGCTGGCTGGCCCAGTGGGACGAGATGCTCGGCGACCGCGAGCAGAAGATCGCCCGCCCGAAGCAGATCTACCTCGGCCCCGCCAAGCGCCCCGTCCCCGCGTAGCTCTCCTGTGTAGCGCCGCTCTTCCTGTGTAGCGCCGCTCCGCTATGGAGCGCCGCTCTCCAGAGCGGCACCGCGCCCCATCCAACCGGCGTGTATGGAGCGCCGCTCTGCTATGGAGCGCCGCTCTCCAGAGCGGCACCGCGTCCCACTCCAGCCGTCGCGTCTCCGGTGCGCCCACGGAACGCCGCTTCTCCATGGAACGCCGCTCTCCATGAAGCGCCGCCCTCCACCGGTTCTCCCGGTAGGGGTGCGGCAATTCCGCAACCCCCGGCGCTGCAGGTCTTCCCGTGCCGGACTCGAGTCCGGCGCTCCACAGGCTACGCCGCGACGGCCGTCTCCTGCGCCACCTCGGCCAGCGTCTCGCTGATGATCGAGAGAGCCGTCTCCAGCACGTGCGGCTCCGCCCCGAAGCCGATCCGCAGGAAGCCGTCCATCTCGAAGTGCTGCGCGGGCACGACCAGCAGACTCCGCTCGATCCGCAGGCGCTCGATGAGATCCTCGGACCGGATCGGATGGTCATAGCGCACCGCCGCGATCGCGCCCGCGAGCGGCCGGGTCCAGCGGAGCCGCACCGGATGGCCTGCGTGCGACGCGATCCAGCGCTCCACGATCGGGAGCTGCCGTCGGATGATGCTCCGGGTGCGCTCCAGGATCTGCGGACGCTTGTCCAGCGCGATCTGCGCGAGCCGGTCGGACATCGCGCTGAGCGCCAGGCTGCTGTAGTCCCGGTGCCCCCAGAGCTCCGTCGCTTTCGCCTCCGTGGTCACCGTCCAGCCGACGCGGAGTCCGGGCAACCCGAACGCCTTCGACAGCCCGGCGTTCAGCAGGATCTTCGAGGTGCGTCCCCAGAAGGTGGGGCACTCCTCGCCGGAGACCTCGGCCCCGCGATACACCTCGTCGGAGAGGAGCCATGCCCCGGACCGCTCGGCGACTTCCACGATGCGGTTCATTTCGTCCTCGGTGAGGACCGCGCCGCTCGGGTTGTTCGGGTTGCAGATCGCGATCATGCGGGTCCGGGGGCTCACCGCCGCCTCGAGGGCGTCCAGATCCGGCCGCCAGCCGTCGGCTTCCACCAGGGGGAACGGGATGACCCGCGCCCCCAGCGAACGGCAGGCGCCGATGAGCTGCATGTAGTTCGGGACCATCGCCACGACCTCGTCGCCGGGTGACAGGGTCGTCAGCGCCGAGAGGAAGTTGGCCTCGGCCGTCCCGGTCGTCACCAGGATCTGGTCCACGGTCGAGCCGGGGTAGAGCGCCGCGATCCGCTCCCGGAGGGGGATCGTCCCGTTGCTCTGGGTGTAGCCGAGCAGCGTGTCACCGAGGTCCACATCCCCCGCCAGCTCGGCGAGCGTCATCGGATGGACCCCACTCTCGGAGATGTTCCAGTCCACGGTGTTCTCCCACCGGCACAGGCAGCGCTCCATCACGAACGGTTCGAACTTCATGGGTTCCCCTCCGGGAGTCGGGTCGCTCCGCCGGCGGACCCGGCGGCCGGGGGAATCCTACGCGGCGTCCGCCGGATCGTCGGCTTCGTCGCTCCGGATCACGTCGGTGAGCCGCGGGTTCAGCAGGCGCCAGCGCTGGCCGAACTGTTCCAGGTCGCCTCGCATCTCCACCATGGCGCGCGCCTTGTGCGCTTCCGCTGCGCGCTCGTAGTCCGCTTGCGGGAGCACGACCTGAACCGACCGATGCCGCCCGTCCACGATGGTTCGCAGGCCGATCGTGCCGGTTCGCTCCTCTTCCGATCGCTTCAGTCGGTTGACGAAGCCGCGAAGGCGCACATCCGGCCGAAGCACAGAGGACACCGCGTCCGGGTCGGTTGCCGCGAGCATCCGATGGACCGAAGACACGTCGTGGCCGGTCTCGTCGGCGAAGGCCTCGATGAGTGCGGCCACCACCCGTGCGTAGTCGGCGAGACGCTGCGTGCGGGGGATGAGGATCTCCGGTTTCGCGTCATGGACGTACACATCCGATGTGTCTCCGTACGGCTCCATCTTGCGCCAACCCAACCTGCGCGCGTACGCGGCGAGCGCCGCGGGCGAGATCGCCTCCATGGCGCTGGCATCCAGATTTCCGGGAATCACGGAGAACCTTGACATCACATCTTTCCGTGCTGGTGGGTCGAGTGGCGACGCACTGCGTCGGCGAGGAACGAGCCGAACCACGGGGGAGGATCGGTCCCGGGGCGAAGCGGGATGGCCCCGACCCGGTGCTCGCGGACGAACTCCTCCTCGGCGAGCCAGTGCACGTTGGAGGCGTCAGGCACGAGGAGCAGCGTCGCGGCGGGACGGCGGGCGCCCATCCGCAGGGCGTCCTGATAAACGTGTGCCGACTCCTTCATCCCCTTCAGGATGTTGTCCCTTCCAGAGCGGTACTTTGCGTCGAGGACAAGGAATCCACGGCGTCCGTCGCGGCGCCTCCATTCGAGCACGAGATCTGGCTGCATCAGCTTCGAGACGGACCACAGTCCTCCGCCCCCCGGCCCTTTAACACTCTCGTCGGGGCCGGGCGCGGCTGCCTGGAGCGTCAGGGTCAGGTCGAGGTCTCCGTCCTCGGAACGGCTGCGCCAGCGGTCGCCCCGTGCTTTCCTCCACCCGCCGAGGTCGGTTCGCCAATGGCCCAGCCAGCGCGCCACCGCGGCGAGACACCAGCGTTCGTAGAGGCCCCAGGTTGGGCTCAGCGGCAGTGGATCCTCCGGCGAGTCACCGAGACCGCGGCGCAGGGCCTCCCACGCCAGCCGGTAGAAGCGGGCGTAGAGCGGGTGCGCCGAGACCGCGTTCAACCCCGCGGCGGAGAGCCCCGGCCGGCGGACGGCCGAGAACGGCGTCTTCCTCCGGATGAGATCGAGGTCGCGCCGGAACAAATCGAGAATCGTGATCCAGCGCTCCGCCCGCGCCCGCTCGTGGCTCCGCTCCGAGTCGGGCGACTCGTGGTGGTTCGCATCCTCCGGCGCGCGCCCGGCGAGCCCCTCGGAGACTTCCCGGCATCGCCTCATGAGCGCGAGGAGCATCGCCAGCGCCACCCGGTTCGCGGGGGCGTCGAGCGTGTGTTCCACCGAGGGTACGTCGAACCGGACGCGCTCGGGGCTGGCCGATCCTCGGTCCAGGAGGAGGGAGCGGGCCGCGCGGCGGCGCAGGGCCAGGCGCACTGTGCGGTGGTCGGCGCGCCGCATATGCCGCGGAGGGACCAGATCGCGCCGGTCCCGCAGGCCGCGGATGGGATGCGCCCGGATTTCGGCGAGCGCCCGTTGGATCCGGCCCGTCCGGCGGCGCAGCCGGACGAATTCGATCGTCGGGTTCGCATCGCGGCGAAGCGGACCGAGGGTGTGGCGCGCCGGCCCGGCGCCTTCGAGGAGACCGGGGTGGAAATCCGCGATCTCGCCGAGCATCTGATGGAAGAGATCCCGACCCAGCTTCGAAGGATCGGGACTGACATCGAGCCAGTATCGCCCGAGCGAATGACCGCGGCAGGAGACGAACTCGCAGCGGACTTCGCCGGCGTAGAACCCCGGTGTCCAGGTCCAGCTGGAGTGGGTTCGCTCCATCTTCACGTCGTCCACGTAGAGGTCGCCCTCGAGTTCCGAAGGTGCCTCGAAGCCGACTGCACGGAGCTCGGTGAATCCGGTGATGGGCTTTTCGCCGGTCAGCGGCCGGAGTTCTCCGCCCGCGGGGCCGACCCGAAGCCCCAGGTCGGCGGCGCCCATGTTCGCGCCTCCTACCGCCAGAAGCGGACGCTGCCGGTCTCGTCGAGGTCGGACTTCATCTCCTTCACCTTGCTCCGGCACTTCATCAGCCCGTGCTTCTCGAGGGCCTTCCGGCATGCCTTGAGCGCCGTCCGGAAGCGTTCGGAGTCGTCGCCCCGCAGCTTCGGCAGCACCTTGGCATACACGACCCGGTCGAGCGCCTTGTCGCGGGCGATCTCATCCGAGATCGAGCGCTCGACGAAGCGCGCGACCTCCCGGATCACCCGCCAACCGAAGTGGAGCCGCGCCGGTTTCAGCGCCGCCATCAGGTCGTCGAGGACGCCTCGGACGACCTCCCGGTCCTTGTCGTTCAGTCTGCATCCGTCCCAGCCGGCCCACTCCTCGACTTCGATGTCCCAGAACTCCAGCGTGAACGCCCGGTCCAGCACCTTGTCCGAGATGCCGACCGTCGTCTCGTCCATGTTCACGGTTCCGATCAGGACCAGATTCGAGGGGTAGGGAAGCTCCTTCGGGACATCCGTGATCTCGTCCGACTCGTGGAGCGCGAGCGCATCCCCGGTCTCCATGGCGCTCAGGACCGGCGCCAGGTACTGCTCGACATGGGAGAGGTTCATCTCGTCGAGAATCGCGACATGCGGCGTCGCCGGGCGGTCCCTCGCGCGGAGCAGCAGGTTCAGGAACGGCGTCCGAAAGTACTCCTCCGCATTCAACGGGTTCACATGGCCGAGGAGGTGCGCCGGGTCGTGCCATCCGGGCTGCACCGTGATCGTCACTGTGGCGTCCCTGTCGCCCGCAGTGATCGTCCTGGCGTATTCGAGCGCGAGCCGCGTCTTGCCTGCGCCCGAGAGTCCGGTGAGCACCGCAAAGTGCCGCCTCTCGTCCGTCCACAGCCCGGTGTGGAGTGTCTCCACCAGCTCGGCGGGAAATCTGAGGGGCTCCTCTGCCTCACGCAGCCGCTCGAAGGCCTCGACCACAGTCAGTAGCGAGGGAACCTCCGGCGTGATCAGCCGCTTGGGGTCCGGAGGAGTCGGCCCGGGGAGGACACCGAGGGCGCGCCGAATCTGTTGCTGTATCAACCTGTAGCTCGTGATATTCGTCAGGGTCTTCAAGGGGAACTGCTCGATCTCGGTAGGACCGAAGTCCACCCTCGCCCCCTCGGGCCCCATGTCGGAACGCCACTCTACGTCGCGCACGTTGCGGTGATCCGGACGTTCTCCCTCGAAGCGGTAGTTCGACTGGATGATGCCGTGCCCGAGCACACTCCTCGATCCGAGCTTGACGAAGATGACGTCCCCTGGCTGCATCTCGCGGGAGAATTGCCAGCAGGCCAACGAGCTATTGGACTTCAGCGGAATGTCGTCCCTTGTCGCATACTTTCTGAGGTCACCGGCGACGTCCCAACCCAGAGTGGCTACTCCCGTCTGTTTGCACGACTTCCACCGATGCGACTTCTCACCGAGGGCGAGGAGCCAGTAGCGCGGATCACGGACGTACTTCCGCCAGAGAGCGATCGAGAGCTCCATGCGCGTTGCGATGGACTTCCAGTCCTCGTCGCCCACTGGGCCGAGCACCTTGTCCAGTCTGCCGGCGATGCGCGTGCCGGCGGTTCCCGAGGTCGTCGAAATCCCCATTTTCCGGGCCAGTGCTGCAGCGTGGCCAGTCCGGGCAACCCCGCTCAGGTGGCGCGGGAAGATCGCGGCCAGGCCCCGTAGCACGACCAGCTTTGGTTTCCACTTCCTCCCGACCCCGCTGTACTCGCGAACTTCCCGAAACAGGCGCTGGAACTCCTGCTCCCAGTGAGCCGGTTCGGACCCCGCGAGAGGCGCCTCGATCTGGTCCGCGAACCACTGCCGGAACTCGATACTCGAGAGGATCTCTTCCATACCGGGGGCATGTCCAGGTCTCGGCTTCCAGATGGTTTCGTCCAGCCAGATGAGTTCGTGGAACCCCAGCGAGGAGCGTTCCTCGGCGGGAAAGTCGTGGACGCGCTTCAGGTAGTCGGCCAGTGTGCGGATCCGCTCCGGGTCCATTGCTGCTTCGGCGCGGCGACAGGCCTCGCGGAGACCCTCGTCGCTCTTGAGATCGAGTGCGCGGTTGGCGGCGGGTTCAGGTTCGGTCATGGCGTCCTCCGGGAATGCGGGTCGGGTGCCGTCAGTCTGCGTCTGCCGTTGACTGTGTTTCGCGTTCGTTCGATTCGTCGCCGTGCGCCAGCACGGCGTGGCGCATCGCGACCTGCTGCCGGAACGACGCAGGGATCTCCTTCCAGACCCAGAGGTCCACGCGGAACGGGAGGAAACTCTCCTCGAATGCCTCCCGAAGCTCGGCGACGGCGGCGACGCTGTCGGGCTCCGCAAGGGCCACGAGGTCGAGGTCGGACTTCGGAGTGGAAGTTCCCCGGACCCGCGAGCCGTAGGGCCAGACCTCGGTGTTCGGCAGGTGCTTCGCGATGAGGTCCAGGACAACCCGACGGGCGGCAGGGGTGATGTCTATGGCTGGCGCAGATTCCATCGCTCTCTCGTCATCGTCTCGTACAGGGTGATCGCGTCGTCGAGGAAGTCCGGAATGATGTCCAGTGCGGCGCGCGCCTGGTCGCGGTCGCCGTCGCGCTGCGTGGCGATCCGGGCGCGCGAGTAACGCATCCACTGTTCGATGGGGGCCTCGAAGAGGTCGTTCTCGTGAGCCAGTCGCGGGATCGGATTCGGGCTGTGGGGAGGATGAGGGATTCCGAGCGCTTCCACCAGGTGCCGCTGCAGCACCTTGCAGAGGCGGTCGTAGCAGATCTCGAAACGCCGGATCACCGACTCGGCGATGCCTTCCCGGGTCAGTCGGGGCGCCGAGGGACCGAGTCCCCGATAGTGAGCGATCTGCTCCTCCAGGCGGTCGAGCGAGCGCCGGAACTTGTCGTACTCGATCACGGTGGCGCTCCCGCAGAGGCGGAGGCTGACGATACACCGGAGAGGCCGAAGACGCGGCGCGGTCTCGCGTTGCCGGGCCCGCGGGAGGTGTCGCAGGTGTGCGCTCGGAACGCGGCCTCGTCGTTGGCACGGTCCTCGCTTCGGGCCGCGTCAGCGCCGCTCGGATCCCCGGATGCCGCGCGGGCGCACCGACTTTCCTTCCCGGATCCCCCGATCCGGTTCCCCCGCGCCACGGAGGCGCAGCGCCATGAAGAACAACTCTCGTCCCCTCGGGCCTCTCGCCCGCCTTCTCCTCGCGGGGCTGATCGCCTGCCTCGCCGGGATCGCGCCCGCCGCGGCGGATCCCGGGCAGCCACGGAACCCCTCTCCCGCCGATGACGAAAACGCTCGCGCCGCCGGCGGCGAGGCCGACGAGGAGGATCGAGCCCGTCGAGGGTTCGTCATCGGCCTCGAGGCGGGTGGCGGCCTGCTCTGGAACGACCGCCACATGGATCGCCCCGGCGAGGCGCTTGCCGGGTTGACTGTGGGCTACGACCTCGGGGCGCTGCGACTGGAAGCAGAGATGCTGGGCCGCGTCAGCGAGGAAGGGCGTCAGGGCCCCGATCACGCGGGGTTCGGTCGCGGTTTCGGACGGGGCCATTTCGGACGGGGCCATCGGGGGATCGGTGGGCTCGATGCCCTGTTCGGGGGGCTTGGCGCCGGAATCGGCGGCCTCGAGACGGAGACCGGCCAGCTCTTCCTGAATCTCTACTACGACTTCGAGACGGGATCCCGCGTGACTCCGTGGGTCGGAGTGGGCGGTGGCTGGGCCACGACCGAAGTCGAATACGACATTGTCGCGCCGGGACTGTCCTGGCTTCTGGCGGCAGAAGAGATCGGCTTTCCCGGCCTCGCCTTCGCTTCGCAGGGGTTCGAGTTCGAGGGAACGGATTCGGTGCCCGGCGTTCAGGTGCTGATGGGCGCCGACGTGCGCCTCACCGACAGGCTGTCGCTCGGGGTCAAGGTTCGTTGGAGCCGCTTCGGGCGGGCCACGTTCGAGGGCCCGGAGTCCGGCTTCGCTGATTTCCGCGCGCTCTTCGAGAGCGACTTCGCCTCCGATCCAGGAGAGGAGCCGGACTTCGATGAACTCGCCGGGATCCTCGACCGAGCGATCGGCGGTCTGTTCGTCGCCGCCGCACATCCTTTCTCCATCGATCTGAGCGGCGTCGCGGCGACGCTGAGAGTGTCCTACCGTTTCTGACCCGGGTCCGCGACGATCTGCACGGACCCGCTCCGATCCGAGGTTCGCAGGCTGGTAGCGTCGCCGCTGCCGACGGATGGGATCACGACAGGACGCGCGGGCGCTGGCGGCGCTCGTCGTCCGGGTCGTACTCGGATGGATCTTCGCCGCGGCCGGGTGGTGGAAGGTCTTCTCGCTGGGGGCGACGCAGCACGCCCGGACGCTCTTCGTGGAGCCCTACGCGGACACTCTCCTGCCGGCGTGGTCGCTCTGGATCGCGGGAACAACGGTCCCGTTCGTGGAACTCGGCGGCGGCGCGCTCCTGCTCCTCGGCTGGCGGCGGCTTCCTGCCGCCGCTGGCCTCGGCGGCGTTCTGATCCTGGTCACCTTCGGGCATCTCCTTCTCGATCCGCTCTTCGATTTCTCCGCCCACGTGGTCCCGCGCACCCTGCTCCTCGTCCTCCTGCTCGCGCTCCACGGCGACGACCGCTGGAGTCTCGACGCCTGGTTGGCGCGGCGCCGCTCCCCAGGATCCCCGCCAGGGTGATGAGCGCGACCCCCTCGGACTTCGCGTGGCGGATGCGGGGCCGCCTGTTCCGCGCCATCCGTGAACGGGGCGCGACGCCGACGCCGTCCGAACTCGCCGCCGGACTCCGCGTCCCGCTGGAACGGGTGACCCGGGCGCTCGAGTCCCTCGCCGCCGCTCACGTCCTCGTTCTCGACTCGGCGGGCAGCGTCCTCATGGCCCATCCGTTCGCCGGGGCTCGCACCGGCTTCCGGGTGGAGACGCCAAGCGGGAGCTACTGGGCGAACTGCGCCTGGGACGCCCTGGCGATTCCGCTCCTCCTCGGGACCGATGGCGTCACCCCGACTCGCTGCCCGGGGACCGGGGAAGCGTTCGATCTCGCCGTGCGCGCTGGCCGCGTCGGGCCGGCCGAGGCGGTCGTGCGGTTCCCGGTTCCCGCCCGGCGGTTCTGGGACGACATCCACTTCACCTGAGCCAACATCGTGGCCTTCCGGTCGGGAGGCGCCGCGGCTGCCTGGGAGCGCCGGCAGCCCCGGGCCGCGGAACCCGACGCGTTTGTCCCGGTCGAGGTGCTCGGGCGTCTCAGTGCGCCGTGGTACGCCGGGCGCTTCGACGACGGCTGGCGCCCCGCCTCAGTCGCCGCGAAGCAGATCCTTCTCGACGAGGCCGGACTCCGCGGGCCGTTCTGGAGGCTGGCGTAGGCGATCCGGGGGCCCTCGAACAGGCTCCTCGCGTCGCGACGGCTCCGGCGTCAGGCCGCGACGACGACTACCGCGGCCGTCCGCAGTGCAGCGTGCCCCCGTCCTCCTCCAGCCGAGTACCCTCCCGGTGTGATCGAGCGGAACCCCACGCGGGCGGTTCCCGTCGGCGGCGTGGTCGTCGGCGGCGGACATCCCGTCGTGGTGCAGAGCATGTGCGCGACTCCGACGCGCGAGGTGGAAGCGACTGCGACCCAGGCAGAGGCCCTTCGGCAAGCGGGCGCCGGGATCGTGCGGATCGCCGTGGACAGCCGGAAGGAGGTGGACGCTCTCGCCGAGATCCGGCAGCGGACCACGGCGAACCTCTCGGTGGATCTCCAGGAGAGCTACCGCCTCGCCGCCCCGGTCGCCCCGCACGTGGACAAGGTCCGCTACAACCCGGGCCACCTCTGGCACCACGAGAAGTCGCGTCCGGTGGCCGACAAGGTCGCCTTCCTCGCCGATGTGGCCGGGGAAAACGACTGCGCGATCCGGATCGGAGTGAACTGCGGCTCCGTGGATCCGGCGTACGGAGACCGGTTCCGGGACGACCCGGTGGGGGCGATGGTGGCCTCGGCGGCCGAGCACTGCGAGCTGCTCGACCGGGTCGGCTTCACCCGGTTCGTGGTCTCGCTGAAGGATTCCGACCCGGCCAAGGTCATCGAGGGGAACCGGAAGTTCGCCGAGCGACTCCCCGAAGTGCCGCTCCACCTCGGCGTGACGGAGGCCGGGCTGCCGCCGGAGGGGATCATCAAGACCCGCATCGCCTTCGAACAGCTCCTCAGCCGGGGGATCGGGGACACGATCCGGGTCTCCCTGACGCTTCCGAATCCCCGAAAGCCGGAGGAGGTCGTCGCCGGCCACGACATCCTCCGGGACATCGCGAACGGCCGGTTCCGGTCGGTGCCCGAGTTCCCGAAGGACCGGCTGAACATCATTTCCTGTCCGTCGTGCTCGCGGGTCGAGAACGAGCAGTTCGTCGAGCTCGCCGAGGAGGTTCGCGAGATCACGCGCTACGCCGAGCGGCACGCGATCACGATCGCGGTCATGGGCTGCCGGGTGAACGGCCCGGGCGAAACGGACGACGCCGATCTGGGGCTCTGGTGCGGTCCGGCGTTCGTGAACCTGAAGCGGGGGCGAAAGGCGCTGGGAGCGTTCCCCTACGACCGGATCCTCGACCGGCTGCGCGCGGAGCTGGACCGGCTCATCGCGACGCGGACGCCGGATTCCGTCTCGGCGTCGGGATAGCCCGCCGGCAGCGAGACGGGGGCGCCACTCCGGAAAGGGGCGGTCTCCTCCGGCCCGTCGCTACCCGATCCGCTCGGTCAACAGATCCCTCTGCCGCGCCCGGTAGGCGAGCCGGGCCTCGTCGAGCTGGCGGCGGCGATCGGTGAGCCATTCGCGCCGGACGGGGCCGGGCAGGGCCGGGTCTGCTCCGGTCTCCTTCGCGACGAAACCGAGGATCGTCTCGAGGAAGAACCGCTCGTCCCCCGGATAGCCGCGGTCCACCGGCAGCACCCTCCAGTCCGAGGGCCCCTCCGCGAGCACCCGGAACCCCGACCCTGCCGCCCGGAAGTCCCGGACGAGGCGGTCGCCGGCGCGCGGGTCTCCGCCGCGGTCGCCTCTCATGCTGCGGTGGTACGAGGCGAGGATCGGCTCGTCGAGCCCGTGGGGCGGCTCGAAGCGCGTCTCGCCCGCGAAGGTCAGCGTCGAACAGAACAATCCGTCGGGAGCGAGCACTCGACGGGCGTAGGCGATCGCGGCGCCCGGCGGCAGGAGGTCCCAGAACGACTGCGCGACCAGGAGGTCGAAGCGGCCCGCCGCCGCTTCGCCCGGCACGCTCGCAGTCCGGAAGACGACTTCGATTCGGCGCGCCGGGTTCCGTCCCTCCAGCCGGACGCGCCGGGTTCCGGAAGCCGCCACCACGAGGCCGCACTCGACGGCGCAGCGCGACACCGCATCCCGACCGGCGTCGAGGAGGTCGGAGTCCGCGTCGGTGGCGACGAACTCGATCCGGGGGCAGGGGGCGAGGAGCTCCAGCCAGACCGGGAACGCGCCCCCCGCGCCGCTCCCCACTTCGAGAACCCGCACGGCGCGACTCGGCCCTCGCCTCTCCGAGAGGCGTCGCGCGGCCGCCGTGGCGCGGCTAGCGACACCGGGGTGCAGCGCACGCCGATCCACCGTGCGCTTGGCCGCCAGGTAGCGCAGGAACCCGGCGTTCATGCCGGGGCCGCCGCCCTCAGCCTCCGAACCGGAGCCGCCGAGTTCCCCCGGGCGTCCCGAGACGGCGCGCTACTTCTTCGGCCGCTTCGGCCGCCGCTTGCCGGTTGTGCCCTGGAAGATCTTGCCGCGCTTCGTGCGCCGGTCACCTTTACCCATGATCCCGGCATTGTACCGGGGCCCGATACGAGTCGCGGACTCCACCATGACGGCGTCGCGACTCGAGTGGAGGCTTGTATGAGGGCAGCGCCCAATGGATCATTCCCGTCCATGACCCGCGAGCACGTGTGGGAGGTCGTCCGTTGACCCGCCCGGAGTGTTTCCGTGACGGTTTCGTGCGGGAGGCGAGAGGCGAGGTTGTGGCAGACTCGCAGCTCCGGCGCGTGGTGCGACAGGTGCTGGGAGAAGCGCTTCGCGAGTGCTCCGCGGACGACTGGGACGGACATGGAGCGGCTCCGGCCGATCCTCGCTCCGCTGCGTGGGCGGAAAGGGTCGTCAGGCGGCTCCTGCCGGTGCTGGGGCTGCCGCGCGTTTCCTTCGACCCTGACGGAGACGCCCTGCTGGAATGGCGTTGGTCTTCTGACCGGTCCCTCGATCTGAGCGTCGGTGGCAACGGCGAGCTGCGATACGCAGCGCGCGTCGGCAGCGCCCGGGTCACGGGGATCGAGCCGTTCGCGGAGGCTTCCCCCACGGGGTTGCAGGGCGTGGTCCGGCGACTGGCGCGGCGCGTGGTGTCCGCGCGGCGCGGAGGTCGCGAGCGCCACGCTGGCCCCGAAGGTGTGACCCACGAGAACTGCCGCGCCGGGGCTCGAATCGGCGACTCCCGCGCCACGAACACCATTCGTCCATAGAATCGGGCCATGCGCATTGATCTGAACTGCGACATGGGCGAGAGCTTCGGGAGCTACTCCCTCGGCTGTGACGAGGAGATCCTCGAGATCGTCTCTTCGGCGAACGTGGCCTGCGGCTTCCACGCCGGGGATCCGCTCATCATGGACCGCACCGTCCAGCTCGCGATGGAGCGCGGCGTTTCCGTGGGGGCGCACCCCGGCCATCACGACCTGCGCGGCTTCGGGCGGCGCTTCATCGAGGTCTCGCCGGACGAGGTCGAGGCCGACGTCGTGTACCAGGTGGGGGCGCTCGCCGCCTTCGTCCGCTCCCGCGGCGGGCGGCTGGTCCACGTGAAGCCCCACGGGATGCTCTACAACCAGGCGGTGAAGGATGCGGATCTCGCGTCGGCCATCGCCCGCGCCATCGCGCGCGTCGGCGACGACCTCATCTTCATGGGACTCGCCACTTCGTCCACGATGCGGGCCGCGGCGGCCGAGGCCGGGCTCCGCTACGCGGGCGAGGCGTTCGCCGACCGGGTGTACAACCCGGACGGGACGCTCCAGTCGCGGGCCATCCCCGGCTCGGTCATCCACGACCCGAAGAGGGCAGCGGCGCAGGCGGTCGAGATCGCGTCCGGCGCGGTGACGGCTCACGACGGATCCCGCGTCGAGCTGGACGCGGAGACGCTCTGCCTCCACGGGGACAACCCGGCCGCGCTCGGCAACGCGCGCCTGGTCCGCGGCCTCCTCGAAGACGCGGGAGTGACGGTGGCGCCGCTCACCTGACCGCCGCACCCGCATCGCCCGAGAGCGCTCCCGGCGGCGTGGCCGGAACCCCCTCCGAACCCCGGATCCGCGGCGGCGGCGAGTCGGCCTTCGTCGTCGAGTTCGGCGATCGGATCTCTCTCGAACTGAACGCGCGGGCGACGGCGCTGGCGCAGCTCCTCGACGAGGAGCCGTTCGAGGGCTACCGGGAGTCGCTGCCCAGCTACCGCTCGGTTCTGGTTCTCCACGACCCGGCCGCCGACCCGAAGGCCATCCGGAAACACGCTCTGCGACTCGCTCGCCGCGCGAGCCCGGAAGCCCCTCCGCCCCGCCGGCGCATCGAGATCCCGTGCGTGTACGACGGGGAGGATCTGCCGCTCCTCGCCGAGCGGTCGGGACTCCCGGTCGAGGAAGTGGTCCGGCTTCACGCCGGGCGGGACTACCGCGTGCTCGCGATGGGGTTCGTCCCCGGCTTCGCCTACATGGGGATGATGGATCCGCGCCTCGATGTGTCCCGGCGCGCCACGCCCCGGCTCCGCGTCCCCGCCGGATCGCTGATCACGGCCCGCCGTCAGGTCGGGATCTATCCGTGGGAGGCGCCGACCGGGTGGCGGGTGCTCGGCCGGGTGGATCCCCGCCTTCTCTGGAATCTCGACCGGAGACCCCCCACCCCCTACCTCGCGGGGGATGTGGTCCGCTTCGCGCCGGTCTCCCGGCTGCCCGAGAGCGATTCCACCCGGCCTGCGCCCGCGCCGACAGGCGACTTCGACACCCGGATCGAAGTCGAGAAGGGCGGGCTGCTGACCACCGTCCAGGATCTGGGCCGCTTCGGCCACCTCCACCTTGCCGTCCCGCGCTCCGGGGCCTCGGACCCGGTCTCGTTGCGCCTCGCCAACCGGGCGGTGGGGAACCCGGACACCGCCGCCGGGCTCGAGATGACGCTCGTGGGGCCGGTTCTGCGCTTTCGGGGCGCAGCGCTCTTCGCTCTCGGAGGCGCCGACCACCGCGCCGTTCTCCAGCTCCCCGGCCGACCGCCGTGGCGGGTTCCGCTCGGAACCTCCATCCGCGCGCCGGCGGGCAGCGTGCTGCGGTTTCCCGGCCCGCCGGCGGGGCTCCGGCCCTATCTGGCGGTCGCCGGAGGCATCGCGGCGCCCGCGGTTCTCGGGTCGCGCTCCACCTATCGTCTCGCCCGGCTCGGCGGCCTGGAAGGACGACGGCTGCGCGCCGGCGACCGGCTCCCGGTGGGCCCGGAGCCTCCGGGAGCGCGCGAGCACCGCTATCTGCCGGAGGCCATCCGGCTGCCCGCGAGCGGCGCCCTGCGGCTCCGGATCAGCCTCGGACCCCAGGAGGACTGCTTTCCGCCGCAGTGCCTCGCCGAGCTCCCGAACCTCCGCTTTCGGGTTTCGGGCGATTCGAACCGGATGGGCGTGCGGCTCGAAGGGCCGCGTCTGACCCACACTCCCGGCGGGGACGAGATCGTCTCGGACGGGAGCCCCCCGGGCGCCGTCCAGGTTCCGGCGTCGGGCCAGCCGATCGTCATGGGTCCGGATCAGGGCGTGACCGGCGGATACCCCAAGCTGGGCGTCGTCGTCGAGCCCGACCTCCATCGTCTCGCGCAGGCGCTGCCCGGCAGCGAGGTGGCGTTCGATGTCGTTTCGCCGGACGAGACGCGCCGGATCGCGCTGGAGGAGCGGGCCCGGATCGCAGCCGTCGGCTGAACCGGGTCAGATCACTCCGACGGGGCGTCGCGGGCGAACTCCCGCTCGAACAGCTCGGCGATCCGCGTCCGCAGCTCGTCGCGGGTGGCCCGGAATCGCCGGAGCAGATCCTCCTCGCCCCATCCCGCCGCCGGATCGGGAAGCGGCCAGTGGAGGCGCCGCACCGAAGGCGGCACGACCGGGCAGACCTCTTCGGCGCACAGCGTCACGACCAGGTCTGCCTCCGCGATCGGGATCTCGTCCGTGCCCTTGGAGCGGGCGCCCGAGACATCGAGTCCGATCTCGGCGAGCACCCGGACCGCGACCGGGTGGACCCGCCAGGGCTGCGAGCCCGCGCTCATCACCCGAACCCCCGGAGGAGCGATCGGCCTCGCCACCGCCTCCGCGAGCTGGCTGCGCGCCGAGTTCGCCACGCACAGGAAGACGACCGTCCGCGGGGGGCGGTCCGGCCGGGCGTCCATCGGCGGCGGATCTTATCCGGCGCCAGCCGGTCCGAATCGCCGCGCCCGCGCCGTCCCGCGGCAGGCGGTCGAATCGAGACCCGATCCACCCGCGCCGATTGCGGGCGGCGGGAGGAATCCGGGCTATCCTTTCTCGCGATCGGGGTGGGTGGGGGTCTTCTCTCGAGGAGCCCGGGAGGGCCGCCGCCTCCGCCATGACCTTTCGCCCCGCTCGCCGTCTCTCCCTTCTCTGCGCGTCTCTCGCCCTGCTGTTCGCCCTCCCGGCCATGGCGCAGATCCCGACCCCGGAGGAGTTCTTCGGGCACCGGATGGGCGAGGATCGCAAGCTGGCCAAGTGGCCGAAGCTGGTCGAGTACTACGAGCGGATCGGCGAGGAGAGCGATCGGGTCCGGCTCGTCAACATGGGGTCCTCGACCCTGGGACGGCCGTTCCTCGTGCTGTTCGTCTCGTCACCGGAGAATCTGTCCCGGCTCGACGACTACCAGCGGATGAACGCGGTTCTCCAGGATCCGCGCGGCCATTCCGAGGAGGAAATCGAACGGGCGATCCGGGAGGGGAAGGTCGTCTTCCTCCAGGGCTACGCGCTCCACGCCAACGAGGTCGCTGCCAGCCAGTCGGCCGCCGAGATCGTCTGGATGTTCGCCACCCGCGACGACCCCGGCATCCACGAGATCCTCGACAGCACGATCTCGATCCTCGTCCCCTCGATGAACCCGGACGGCGTGGACCTGGTGAACGAGTGGTACGACCGCTGGGTGGGGACCGAGTACGAAGCGGCGCAGCAGCCCGGCCTCTACCACCACTACATCGGGCACGACAACAACCGCGACGCCTTCATGCAGAACACGGTGGAGTCGCGCTACGTCGCATCGTTCCTGTTCCGCGACTGGATCCCCCAGGGGTTCATTGACCACCACCAGATGGGCGCCTACACCGCGCGCATCTACCTGCCCCCCTACGCCGAGCCCATCCGCCCGGGAGCGGACCCGATCGTCTGGCGCGAGATGTCCTGGTACGGCGCCCACATGGCCTACCGCATGGAGGAGGAGGGCTTCGAGGGAACGGTCAACTCGGCGATCTATTCGGGCTGGGGCCATTTCGGCTTCCACTGGATCACCCCGTTCCACAACATCGCCGGGATGCTCACCGAGTCCGCCAGCGCGCGCTTCGCCACGCCGCTCTACGTTCACCCGGATCAGCTCCGCGGCTCCCGCCAGCTCCCCGAGTACGAGGCGCAGACGACCTTCCCGAACCCGTGGCCGGGCGGCTGGTGGCGGGTTCGCGACATCGTGGATCGGCAGATCTCGGCCACGTTCTCGCCGCTCGAGATCGCCGCCCGGAACCGCGAGACCGTGCTGCGGAACGCGTGGCTGAAGGCGAGTCGCCAGACCCGCCGCGGCGCGGAGGGCAGGGTGAAGGCCTACATCGTCCCGGCGAGCCAGCACGATCCGCTGACTGCCGGGAAGATGGTGGACAAGCTGCTGCTCCAGGGGATCACCGTGGAGCGGACCCCGGGCGGCTTCACCCACGAGGGCCGGGTGTACGGGCCGGGCAGTTTCGTGGTCTCGATGGCGCAGCCGAAGCAGGGCGTCGTGCGCTGGCTGCTCGGGCGGACGTTCTATCCCGACAACAGCTACACCCGGACCACCGACGGAGATCCGATCCGGCCCTACGACATGTCGGGGGATGTGCTCGCGGAGTTCATGGGCGTCCGGGTGGACGAGGCCTCGACGCCGGTCGGGGCGGACCTCGAAGTCGTCCTCGAGCGCAAGATGCCCGCGGGAGAGGTCGCGGGCTCGGCGCCGGATGGCTACCTCGTGGACGGGGCTCTGAATGACGCGTTCCGCGCCGTGAACCGGCTCTTCGCCGCAGGCGCTTCGGTGTCCCGCGTGACGGCGGACGCCGCGGGGGCCGAGTCCGGCGACTTCGTGGTGGCCGCGGGAACCGACCCGGCCACGCTGCGCGAAGTCGCGGCCGCCACCGGCGTCGCCTTCACCGCAGCCCCCGCCGGCGCCGCGACCACGCCGCTCTCGCAGCGGCGGATCGGGATGTACCAGCGCTTCTACGGCGGAAACATGGACGAGGGCTGGACCCGTCTGCTTCTCGAGGACTTCGATTTCGAGTACACGAGCCTCTTCGACGAGGAGATCCTGACCGGTGACCTCCACGAGCGCTGGGACGTCATCATCCTGCCCGCGGACTCGAAGGAGATGATGCTCGGGCCTTCGCCCGACGCCGCGAGCGGCGGGCGGGGTCCGGATCCGGCGGGCACGCCGCCCGAGTTCCGCAGCGGCTTCGGCCGGGAGGGCGCCGAGGCGCTCGACGCCTTCGCGCGCGCCGGCGGGACGCTCGTCACCTTCGCCCAGGCCGGGCAGCTCGTCCTCGACGAGTTCGACGTCCCGGTCCGCGACGCGGTGGCGGGAATGTGGGGGAACGAGTTCTGGGCCCCCGGCTCGACCCTCCGGGTCTCGGTGGACACATCGAGCCGCTTCGGTTTCGGGATGCCCGAGGACGCCCTGATCGCCTATCTGGCCGGCGGGCAGGTGTACGAGACCGTGCCCGGCCGACGCAGCTCCGATGTCCGGCGGGTCGTCACCTACCGCGACCGCGATCTGCTGCAAAGCGGCTGGCTGCTCGGCGAGGAAGCCATTGCGAACAAGGCGGCGATGGTCTCGGTCCGGCACGGCGAGGGCGAGATCGTGATGATCGGGTTCCGGGCCCAGCACCGGGCGCAGACGCACGGCACCTTCAAGCTCTTCTTCAACGCCCTCGTCGGCGAGTAGGGCCCCGGGCGCCATGGCACCGTGTCGAGCCGTCCGGGCTCGGCCCCGTCGTCTTCGCCGGGTCGGCGGCGCGGCGGCAGCGTTCTGGTTGTTCGCGTCCTTCGGCGCCTGCGGTGATCCGGCGCCCGAGGAGGTCCCGCCTCCGGAGTCGGCGCCGGCGCCTGTCCGGCCTCCTCCGCTCTCCGAGGCGACGGCCGATGACCGGCCCGCGATCGTGGCCTTCGGCGACAGCCTCACTGCCGGTTACGGAGTGGACGTCACCGAGGCCTGGCCCGCCCGACTCCAGGAGCGCCTCGACGCCGAGGGGCATGCCTACCGCGTCGTGAACGCCGGGGTCTCGGGGGAGACGACCGCCGGGGGGCTGCGGCGCCTGCCGTGGGTGCTCGACCGGGAGCCAGAGGCCAGGCTCGTCGTCCTCGCGCTCGGCGGGAACGACGGGCTCCGGGGGTCGCCGCCCGACGCGATGGCGGAAAACCTGCTCGCGATGATCGGGGAGGCGGAGCGCCGCGGCCTCCGGGTGCTCCTCGCCGGCGTGCCCTCGCCGCCGGAACTGGGCCCCGACTACGAAGAGGCGTTCGCCGCCGTGTTCCCGGACGTCGCGGCGCAGTCCGGGGTGGCGCTGGTCGAGGACATCCTCGAAGGCGTGGCCGGCGTGCCGGAGCTCAACCAGCGGGACCGCACCCACCCGAATCCCGAGGGCGCGCGCCGCCTCGCTGCGACCGTGTGGCGGGGTCTCGAACCGCTCCTCGGGGAACCCGGTGGGGCGGCGGCCGTTACCGAAGGGCCGGAGGCGGCGGACGCCGAGCCGTCGGAAGGGGAAATGAGCCGATGAACGAGCCGAGCGGGGCGTCGCCCGCGATCCGGGCGGAGGGTCTGGGCAAGACGGTCCGGAGCGGGGGACGCCCCCTCGTGATCCTCCAGGATCTGGATCTGGTGGCCGAGGCGGGCGAGATCGTGTGCGTCCGGGGGCCGTCCGGGAGCGGCAAGTCCACGCTGCTCGGGCTCCTCGCCGGGCTGGACGCCCCGACCGCGGGTTCGGTCTCGGTCGCCGGAACCGATCTCGGGTCGCTCGACGAGGAGCAGCTCGCCCGCTTCCGCGCGAAGCACCTCGGGTTCGTGTTCCAGTCGTTCCACCTGCTGCCGAACCTGACCGCGCTGGAGAACGTCGGCGTTCCGCTCGAGATCGCGGGTCTTCGGGATGCCCATGACCGGGCGCGGCGGCTGCTCGAATCGTTCGGGCTGGCCGAGCGGGCGCATCACCTGCCGTCGAAGCTGTCCGGCGGCGAACAGCAGCGCGTGGCGATCGCGCGGGCGATCTCGAACGAGCCCACCGTCGTTCTCGCCGACGAGCCCACCGGCAACCTCGACGAGGACACCGGCGGGCGGATCGCCGACCTGCTCGTCGGCGTGCGGGACCGGACCGGCGCCACGCTCCTGGTCGCGACCCACGATTCCAGCCTCGCCGCCCGGGCGGACCGCCGCCTTCTCCTTCGCGGAGGCCGTCTGCACGACGAGCCGCCTCCCGAGCCCCTCCCGCTCGCCGTCGCGCCCGAGCCGGAACCGGCGCTCGCCGGCGTCTGATGCCATCCCCGCCCGGCTTCCGGCCGGTCGGCTTCGCGCTCCGGATGGCGGCGCGCGAGCTGCGATCCTCGATCCGGCGGCTCGCCGTCTTCTTCCTCGCCGTCGGAATCGGCGTGGCGGCCATCGTCGTGCTGCGCTCCGCGGCCGACAGCCTCCACCAGGCGCTCGAGACGGAGTCCCGCTTCCTGATGGCGGCCGATGTCGTCGTCTCCACCTCGGAGGGGTTCACGCCCGAGGTCGAGGCGGCCATGGACGACGCCGCTTCCGTTCATCCGCTCGCCGGAGTGGCGCGGGCGGCGCAGATCGCCACGCTCGCCCGTTCGGCCGCCGACCCGCTTCGCGCCGCCATGGTCGAGCTGAAGGGCGTGGACGGAGCCTTCCCCCTCTACGGCGAGATGGAACTCGCAGGTGGTCTGAACTTCGCGTCGGAGCTCCTCGCCGGAGGCGGCGCGATCGTGCGTCCCGAGCTCGCCGCCCGGCTCGGCCTCGAAGTCGGCGACGAGCTGATCCTCGGCGGCGCGGGATTCGAGGTGCGGGGCGAGTTGCTGCGGGAGCCGGGCGCGGGCGTGGATTTCTTCTCCCGCGGCCCCCGCGTTCTCGTCGGGCTCGAGGATCTCCGCGCCACCGGGCTGGTGGATGTGGCGGGCCGCGGGCGCCGGGAGGTCCTGTTCGCGGTCGGGGACGACGAACAGGCCGCCGAGCTGGCGTCGGCGCTGCGCGTCGCGCTCGAGGAGCAGCCGGTGCGGGTTCGCACCTACCGGCAGACCGGCGCCCGGCTGGCGCGGCGGATCCAGCGCGCCGAGGACTACCTGAGCCTCGCCGGGTTCGTCATCCTCGTCCTCGGTGGCATCGGGGTCTTCAGCGCAGCCCGGGCCTTCGCCCGGCAGGGGCTCCGGTCCGCGGCGATCGAGCGGTGCCTGGGCGTCCCGTCGGGCGTCATCCTCTGGACCGCCCTGATCCAGGTGCTCGTCCTCGCCGCGCTGGCGTCGGCGTTCGGGATCGCGGTGGGGGCCGTGGCGCTCCACCTGTTCATCCCGCCGGTGGACAGCTTCGGCGTCCGGTTCACCGCCGGCCTGACGCCGCTCGCCGCGTTTCAGGGGGCGCTCACCGGCCTCGTGGTGTCCCTGCTGTCGGCGCTCTTCCCGCTGCTGCCGCTCCGGCGGGTGCGGCCGCTGGGCCTCCTGCGCAGCGGCGACCTGCTGGATGAGGACGCCTCGTCCCGCACCCGACGAACCGAGACCGCCGTCGCGGCCACGGCGGCGGTCGCCTTCTTCGGCTTCGCCGGCTGGCAGTCCGGATCGGCGCTGATCACGCTGGCGGTGACCGGGGGGTTCGTCGCGGTGGCGGTTCTCCTGTGGGTGCTCGGCGGCATCCTCCTCCGCAGCCTCGGACCGCTCATGGGGGCCCGGAGTTTCGCGGTGCGCCACGCCGTCAGGACGGTGCTCCGGGGCGCGACGCAGGTGCGCGTCGTGCTCGTGGCGCTCGGCGTCGGCGTCTTCCTCGTGACCGCGGCGGTCGGCATCGAGCGCAATCTGCAGCGCGAGTTCGCCTTCCAGGAGGACAGCGAGGCGCCCGATCTGTTCTTCCTCGATATCCAGGAGGACCAGCTCGCCGAAGTGCGCGAGCGCTCCGCGGCGAGCGGCGCGCCCGACATCAACCTGATCCCGGTGCTCCAGACCCGCATCCAGGGCGTCTTCGGGGCGACGTTCGAGTATCCCGACCGCCGGGCGGTGCGCCGCGCCGGGCTCGGGCGCGAGTACACCGTGAGCTCCCGGGCGACGATGGAGGACAACGAGACCCTGATCGCGGGCGAGTTCTGGGGCGATCGCCCCGCCGAGGGAATCGAGGTCTCGGTGGAGGACTGGCTCACCGACGACCACGGGCTCGCGCTGGGCGACGTGATCCGGTTCGAGATCCTCGGCGAGACGCTCGACGCGCGAGTGACCTCGATCCGCGACGTGGAGTGGCGGAACGCCCGGAACGGCGGCTTCACGTTCCTGTTCCATCCCGACTCGGTCCGGGACTTCCCGAAAAGCTACGCGGGCTTCGTGCGCGGCCCCGACGACATCGTGGAGCGGGCCCGCTTCCAGGGAGCGGTCGTCGGCGAGTTCCCGAACGTCTCCGTCGTGGATCTGCGCGATGTGCTGAACACGATGCAGCAGGTGGCGGACACGGTGGCGCTCGCGATTCGGGTCGTGGGTCTGATCGCGCTGCTCGGCGGTCTTCTGATCCTCGCCGGATCCATCGCGGTCCACATCGGCGCCCGCCGGCGGGAGACCGCCGTGCTCCGGGTCTTCGGCGCCGGGAGCGTTCGCGTCGTCGCGGTGACCCTCCTGGAGCACGGGGCGATCGGGGCCATCGCCGGCGCGGCCGCCGCGATCGGCGCCGCCGGGACGGTGTGGATCGTGGTCCGGTGGGTGATGCAGCTCCCCTTCGCGGCCGAGCCGTTGATCGCCGTGTTCGCCGTCGTGCTGCCCGCCGTGGGCGCCGCCGCGGTGGGCGCGGTCGCGGCCGCCGACGTCCTTCGCCGCAAGCCCCTCCGCGTCCTCGCCGACTGATTGTGCCGGGCGGGAGTCCCGGCTCCGGCCGGGGCTCCTGCCCGGCGCGTCAGCCGGAACGCCGGGCCGGTTCTCGCGGTAGCGGCCCCGCCCGGCGTGTCTGCCGGACGCCCGTTCCAGTCCGTCCTGAATGACGTGATCCGGCGAGGGCTGGCAACGGGCCAAAAGGCGCCGGCGCGGCCCTGGTTTCGGGTCGAGGCGCCGCCCGGTGGCCTGCTGCCGGGAATCGACCCGGTGAAGCTGAACCAGGACGAGGAGCTGGTCGCGCAGATGCACCGGGATGGCTCGAGGCGATGATCGTTCCCGATATCAACTTTCCGCTGTACGCGGCCGACTGCGATGGCCGGTGTTTTCCGGACTGCGTCGTGGGGAACGCGGTCGGCTGAAGGGACGCCCCCGACCGCGTGCGTGGGCGCCGCAGGTCGGATTCGGGTCGGTCAGCCGCCGAGCTGAGCCACTGCGTACTGACCGAACAGCGTGAGTCCTGCGCCGAGCAGACCGCACGCGAGCGATTGCACGATCAGCCGACGGTGATACGCGCGCTCCTCCTCCCGGAACTCGATCATCGTCCGAAGTCTCACGAGCTCTACAACGACTCTTCGAGCGAGGTCATCGCGACTCCCCGGCGAGCCAGCGGCGCGGGCCCACCCCGGGCCCTGCCTTGCGGAAGCGCGATCACCAGGCCTGTCTTCTCCCCGCCGGTGCGGGGCCCCTCACCATAGGCCACCCTGGCGACGAGCAGCGGCCCGAGACTCCCGCGCCGCCGGGATCCGAAGGGCTCAGAAGCCCAGCGAAGCGGTCTCCCGCCGCACGTCTCCCGCGGCGGTCATGACTCCGGTCTCCGGGTCGCGCCACGTCACGGTGGGCGCGCCCGTGAGCCAGTTCCAGAGACCCCACGAGCGGACATCGTGCCCCAGGGCGCGGAGCGCGTCGGCTGTTGCCGCCGGGATCCGGTCCTCGAGGTAGAGCACGGCGGGGTTCGAGTTCACCTCGCTTCCGGTCGGGGGAAAGTTGTAGCTGCCGAAGCGGGGCTGATCCAGCGCCTGTTCCGGGGACATCCCCCAGACCACGACGTTCAGAAGAACCTGCAGCAGGATCTGCATCTGCTGGTCGCCACCGGGCGTGGAAAGCCCCATGAACGGCTCGCCGTCCTTCATCACCAGCAGCGGCGAGTTCGTGTTGCGCGGACGCTTGCCCGGCGCCATCACGTTCGCCAGTCGGGGGTCGAGGTTGAACTGTCCCATCCGGTTGCCCAGCCCGAACCCCCATCCCGGGATCATCGGCGTTCCGGTGTGTCCGTCGCTCTCGGTGAGCGAGAACAGGTTGCCCTCACCATCCATGACATTCAGCGAGGAGGTGTCCGCCATGGGGACGCCGTCCCCGCGGGCGCCCGACCCGGTTGCGCCGGTCGTCATCGGATCTCCCGTCGGCGCCACGAAGCTGTCGGGAGCATCGTCCGCCACCGCCGCCATCCGCTCCGGGTCGCCCCACGGAGGCATGTCCGGAAACGCGCGCCCCTCGTCGATCAGGGGGATCCGCGCCCGAGCGTACGCCTTCTCGTAGAGCCCTTCCGGAGCGGGCGCGAAGTCCGGGTCTCCCACGTAGCGATGGGCGTCCGCCATCGCCAGGTTGATCCCCTGGGAGACGAGGTGGATGTACTCCGCGGTGTTGTAGCCGAGGAGCCGGAGGTCGTAGTTCTCCAGCATGTTGAGCATCAGGATGAGGCGCGGCCCCTGGCTCCATCCGGCGCCGGCGTGGACGTCGTAGCCGTGGAAGCTGGTCCGGAGCGGCTCCTCCCAGCGACTCTCGTATCCCGCCAGGTCCTCGTATCGCACGATGCCGCCGTGCTCCCGGAAGAAACGGTCCACGGCGCGGGCCGGCTCGCCCGTATAGAACGCGTCCCGGGCGGCGCGGATGCCGTCGGAACGACTGCCTCCGTCGGCCAGCGCCTGCTGCTCGGCTTCCATCAGGTAGCGGATGAGCCGTCCCAGGTCGGCGTTCACCATGAGATCGCCCAGGCGCTCCTCGCCAACCCCGTTCGGAAACCAGAAGTCCCGGTTGTACGGAAAGGCGAGGATGCCCTCCCGGTGGTCCGCGATCATCTGCTTCTGCATCTTGTAGAGGTGATACCCCTCCTCGGCGATGCGCAGCGCCGGCGCCGCGGCCTCGCTGAAGCTGAGGGTGCCGAAGCGGTCCAGGGCGGCCAGCCAGACATCCACATCCGCCGGGATCAGGGCGTTGTTGATGGGTGACTTGCCGTGCTCGAGGAAGTAGTCGAGGGTGGCGAGCGCAGGAGAGGTTCCCGCCCCGACCCGCGTCAGCACGCGGTCCTCGGCGGCGCTGTACACGATGAGGGGCGCGACGCCGGTCCAGCCGGCGTAGTCCATCTTCAGCACCTTGAGCGCCATCCCGGCGGTCACGCCCGCATCGAAGGCGTTGCCGCCCGCCCGGAGCACCTCGTAGCCCGCCTGGGTGGCGAGGTAGTGCCCGGAGGCGATCACGCCGTGCGTTCCCATTACCCGGGGTCGCATCGCCTCGATGTTGTCCCCGCTGTGGACATGGCCGTAGCTGAGGAACGGAGCGATCGTCGCGAAGAGGCCTTCGGGGGGAGACTCGCCTTCTTCCGGAACACTGCATCCGCCCGCCGCCACAGCGGCCACGGCGACCGTCGCCATCAAGTGCTTCATCGCGTCGTCCTCCTCTCGCCACGGGACGCGCCCCGCGTCCGACCGAGGTGGCGTGGCTCCTCCCCGGCCGGGGCGCGTGGGCTTCGCGGCCCGCGACGGATGATGGCATGGCGCGAACGTTCGCCGACCGCCGCTGCGCGCCGGCGTCCTCCGCCGCGGTCCCCTCCGCGCCCTCGCGGACCGACGGAGCGTCGGCGCCCCGGAGCCGTTCTCACGATGAGGCTCCCGTTCGCAGCCAGCGCGGGATGCGTCAACGACGCGAGGCGACGGACGCTCAGAAGACGAGGCGCAGGCCGAGCTGGGCCTGGCGCTGGGAGCCCACCGGCGCCGCCCCCAGCCCGAACTCCGGGTTGGGGGCGCCATCCTCACGCATCGGCGATGCCTGATCCGGGCCCGAGACCCGGAAGGCGGCGCTGTTCGTGACGTTGAAGACTTCCAGGAGGGTTTCGAAACGGACGCGTCCGACCGCGAACCTCCGCGTGATCCTCAGGTCCAGGTTGGTCCAGGCCTCGTTCCGCTCGCCGCCCACCGGTGCGAGCGCGCCGCCGACCACGGCGCGCGTGCGGCCGCCGAACGGCCCGACGGCGAAACCGGGGTGGTTGTGGAACCCGACCCGCGGGTCCAGCGCCGTGTAGGGAACACCGGACTGGGCCGTGAGGATGCCGCTCGCCTCCACGCCGAACGGCAGGGCGAAGACGCCGCTCGCGACCAGCCGGTGCGGGACGTCGCGGTCGGAGAGCCCCGAGTCGTAGTCGGGATCCCACGGATCCGTCAGGCTGAGTGCACCCGCTGCGCGCTCCCGGTCGTCGTTCGAGCGGTCGCGCGACCAGGTGTAGTGCGCCTGGAACTGAACCCCGTCCCGGAAACGCCGGCGGAGGGCCGCCGTCAGCGCGACGTAGTCGGAGCGGGCGACCGACCTCCGCACCTGGATCGGTCCGTAGGCCGGATCCACCCGCTCTCCGGAGTACACCGGCCGCCCCCAGGCGTCGCGGCCGGGGCGCTCCACGTTGGTGTCCACGTTGGATGCCAGCCGGTCGGCCCGGGCGCCCACGAAATCGAGCGAGACCGCCGTGTCGCGGGCGATTTCGCGCTCGTAGCCGAGGTTGAAGCGAAGTGTGCGGGGATCCTCGAAGGCGGGGTCGAAGTGACTGAGGGCCGGAATGAGTCCCGGAGGCGGGTTGGAGTTCGGGATGGGGTCGCCGAGAGGAACGAACCCGGTGTCTCCGGGGGTGAGGATCGTGTTCCCGTACTGGGGGAAGACGCCCGTGTCCGTGTTGGGCGTCGAAAAGAGGAGCGTCGGCGTCCGGCCGTAGAAGACGCCGCCGCCGACGCGGACGACACTGCGCGCATCGGGCGAGAAGACGAATCCGCCGCGGGGCGCGAAGTTGTCCAGGTCGTCCGGGATCCGCCTCCCCGCCGGGAGGACATGCTCGATCCCGTCCGGATTGAAGGTCGCGTCCCAGCGGCCCCCGAAGTGAACCGTGAGGCGGGCATTCGGGCTCCAGGAATCCTGGAGGTAGATCCCGAGAATCTGCTGGGCAACGCGGAAGTTGGGGTTGGCCACGCTGCCGAAGAACAGCACCGCCCGAGTAGGACGGTTCTGAACGAAATCTTCGACCGTGTCGAAGTCGTAGGCCCCGTCCGCGTTGCCGGCGAAGAACTCGCTCAGGGTGTCGTGGCTGAGCGAGAACCCCATGCGGAGTTCGTGGTTTCCGGCGAGCAGGGAAAACCGTTCCCGGACCTCCAGTTTCCGCTCGTCGTTGAACACCGGCAGCCACCAGGGCTTGCCGAAGGCGCCCGCCGACGGGGAGAAGATCCGGAAACTGGCCTGGAGCGCGCTCTCCGCCAGATGGGAGGTCCGGTCGAAGTCGTCGTAGGCGTACTGGACCCGAAACTCGTTGACTCCGCGGTCTCCGAGGAGCGAAACGACCGACCCGACGACCGAGTGGCTCTCCACGAAGCGCCGGGATTCCTCGCCGAGGGAATCGGATACTCGCCGGTAATCGGTGAAGTTGTAGCGGAGGGTCAGCGAGTGCCGTTCGCTGGCGCGGTGGTTCAGCTTCCCGAACAGGATGAGGTTGTCCGTCTCGCGGACGAACTGCCCGCTCGCCGTACGGCCGCGCAACGGGTCCGGAGCGGCAATTCCGTCGTCGTTGGGTCGGAATCCGTCGAGGACTTCGGGGAAGACGCTGAGGATGGCGTCGTACTGGCCGCGCCCCCGGATGTCCCGGAGGAATGGCTCGTCCTGCGCCGTCTGATCGTAGGAGAGGAAGAAGTGCGTGCGGTCGCGGCGGATCGGCCCACCGAGCGACGCGCCCCAGTTGGCGCGCCGGAACTCGGCCGCCTCGTAGCGAGCATCGTCGGACGGCACGCCCCGGAACGCATCGAGCGGCGACTGCGGAAGTCGCGCCACCATGCGATGGTCGCGGAAAAACCAGAAACCCGAGCCGGCCAGGGTGTTGGTTCCCGATTTCGTGACCACGTTCATCGTGCCGCCGCCCGAACGCCCGGCCTCGGCGGAATAGCCGCTCGTCACCACCTGGAATTCCCTGACGGACTCCTGGGCGATCAGGGTGCCTCCGCCTTCGGCGGCGAGTCCACCCCGCCCGAATCCGAAGAAGGCGCTCTTCGCGTTCGCTCCGTCAATGGTGAAGCCGGAGTTCACGCCACGCTGGCCGCTGAGGGAAAGACGGCCGTTGCCGGGGTCCACCCGCACCGTGGGCTGGAGCAGGGCGAATTGCACGAAGTCGCGGCCCGAGATCGGCAGGGCCGTGATCTCTTCTTCGTCCACATAGCCGGCGGCGCCGCTTCGGCCCACTTCGAGGATCGGCGCATCGGCGCTCACCGTGACCGTTTCTTCCACCGAGGCGAGCCCGAGCCGCAGATCCACTTCGAGGCTCTGGCCGACATGAAGGTCGAGGCGCTCGTGACGGGCCGTCCGGAATCCGGAGAGCGAGGCGATCAGGTCGTACTCGCCGCTGGGCAACGCGCGCACCGCAAAGAAACCCCGGGGGTTCGTGACGACGCTCCGGCGCTGGCCTCGCTCGCGGTCCACGAGTTCGACGGCCACGCCCGCGAGGGCAGCGCCGGTCTCGTCGCTGACGAAGCCGTGGACCGAGGAGAGGGACTGCGCGGCGGCGCGCGGGGCCGAGAAGGCGATCAGAAGAAGAACCAGCGCCGCAGCGGGAGCCTGACGGGAGGGAATCATGGGACGGTGATTGTCGGCCATCGAGGTCGCCCCGGCATCGCGGCGCTGGACTCCGATCGGTTCAAGGAAGCGCGGGATCGGAGGGTGGCGAGTGAAGCGCCCGGGGAGCGCGCGGCGGGAGCCACCACAGAGACTCCGGCCGGGACATGTGGGCGGGCGGGAGGGTGTTCTCCGCGGCCTCGGGGCCGACGCGGTCGTCGTACCCCGAGGAACAGGCGCAACCTGATGCGGGCGGCTGATCTGCGCGATCCCCCCGGAGGGCATAATCGCGCTCCTCGGCCGTGATCTCCCGCGGCGAGCGACTCTTGCGTCGAGACGGCCCTCGCGGCCCGATCCTCCCCGCCCCCGGCGGCGGACTCACCGGGCGGCAGGACGCACCGGGTGAGAGACTCCGGATCCTCGGAGACGAACGAAGGAAGCCATGAAGCGGAAAGCCTCGATCACCGGCGTCGCTGCGCTCGGTCTCCTCATCCTCCCCGCCTGCGGTCCGGCTGCGACCGGGGCCGACGGGCCGATCCATCCCGAAGTGGAGGCGATCTTCGCCGATCTGCGCGGGGATCGGCCTGGAGCGGCGGTCGGAGTGCGCTGGAACGGCGAGGTCGTCCATCGGGCCGGTTACGGGGTGGCGCACCTCGGTCACGGCGTTCCCGTCACGCCGGGGACGGTCTTCGACATCGCGTCCATCTCGAAGCAGTTCGGCGCGATGGCCGCCCTGCTTCTCGAATCCGAAGGCGACCTCGACCTGGATGCCGATGTGCGGGGCTACGTCCCCGAGCTGCCCGACTTCGGCGAAGTCATCGCCGCGCGCCACCTCATCCACCACACCAGCGGGATCCGTGACTGGCCCCACACCATGGCGCTCGGCGGGATCGGGTTCACCGATGTCATCTCGTTCGAGAAGATCCTGCGCATGCTCTACCGCCAGCAGGCGATCAATTTCCCGCCCGGGTCGGAGTACGCCTACTCGAACACGGCCTACAACCTGCTCGCGCGCGTGATCGAAGTCCAGTCGGGGATGAGTTTCCGCGAGTACGCCGAGTCGAGGATCTTCGCTCCCCTCGGAATGACCCGGACCCACTTCTCGGACCACCACCTCGAGGTCGTGTCCAACCGGGCGGAGTCCTACGCCCCGATCCCCGAGGGGGAGGGTTTCCGGCGGATGCCCAACCAGCTCACGGCGCTGGCTTCCTCGTCGCTCAACACCACGATGGACGACTTCCTCCTCTGGATGCGCAACTACGAGACCGGACAGGTCGGCGGCGAGGAGATGCTCCGGACCATGGTGCGGCCGGGCGTGCTGACGAGCGGCGAGACCCTGGACTACGCCCATGGCCTGAGCGTGACGGACTATCGGGGGCTGCCCACGTTCGGGCACGGCGGTTCGTGGGTGGGCTTCCGCACGAACTTCGTGCGCTTCCCGGAGCAGAATCTCTCCATCGCAGTCTTCTGCAACGTGTCCGACTGCGACCCGGCGGGGCGCGCTCGCCGAGTGGCTGAGGCGCTGATCGGGGATCTCATGGACCCCGAGCCGGAGGATGCCGAGCCCGAACCGGAACCGGAGGCCCCGGTCCTGACCGCCGAGCAGCTCGCGGAGTACGCGGGCCGCTATCGCAGCCCGGAACTCGACAGCACCTACGAGGTCGAAGTGGATGCCGAGGGTCGTCTGGTGGCGAGCCATTGGCGCAACGACCCGGGCGTGCTCACGCCGACCGGCTCTGATCTCTTTGCCGGGGACCAGTGGTTCCTGCCCGAAGTGCGTTTCGTTCGCGACGACTCGGGTCGGGTCACCGGCTTCACCGTGACCGGAACCCGAGTCCGCGATCTGATCTTCGAACGCCAAGAGCAGAAGTAGAAGGGGGCCACCGACCGACTCGGAGCCCCGCCGGGCGAACCGGGCCGGTCTTCAGGCCGGTGACACGCGACGGTTCACCGGGAACCTGCGACGGATCGAACTGCGAAGTGGTTCGGAAGCCGAGGGTCACGAACTCATGGAGTCGTTCCCCGCCCTCGGCCCGGTGAACGATCCGTGGGGTTCCCCGTCTCAATCGTCGTCATCGTCGTCGCAATCGTCGTCGTCGCAGGCGACGAAGACGAAACTGAAGTTCACCTGCTTGCCTTCAGGATGCGGCGTGACCTGGGGGCCATCCACCATCTTCATCCCGGTTCTCC
This sequence comes from Acidobacteriota bacterium, assembly GCA_022822745.1. Taxonomy (GTDB): domain Bacteria; phylum Acidobacteriota; class Vicinamibacteria; order Marinacidobacterales; family Marinacidobacteraceae; genus JAJEAO01. The sequence continues at coordinate 63,779 of JAJEAO010000114.1, read as the reverse complement.
GAACGGCCGAGATGGCCTCGGCACAAGAATCATCCCGATCGACGGAGGCCCTGATGTTCGAAGTCAGGTCTGCGCTGCGCACGGTGATGGTTCCATCCCCGTTTGTCGCGCACCGGAGTAGTGCGACCTTGTTCGGGCTGGAGACTTGTCCACTCGCCTCCGTGGACAGGAACACGGTTCCTGCCGCCAGCAACGAAACGCCAATGGACGCGACGACCAGGGTTGTCTTTCTTCCCATTCTGTTTCTCCTCCGGCAGTCTCCAGGCCCGCCGGTCCACCGAGGACGCGGCGCGGGGAGGGCAACGCCGTGAATCGAATGGTACGGGGCTCCCCGGCTGGCCGTCAATGCCCCTCGACGCGCCCTGTGGAACGCTGCTCTCCACCGGTTCCCCCGGCAGGCGTGCGGCCCATGGAGCGGCGACCTCCGGACCGATCTCGCTCGCGAGAGCGTCTCGCGGATCAGGAGGAACTCCGGAACTCCGGGGCCGCGGTCAGCGGGTTCTCTCCCCACATCACCAGATCGGCCTGCTTCCCGACCGGGATCGAGCCCTTCGAGCCGTCCTCGAACGTTCGGCAGGCGCCTCCGAGCGTCACCGCGCGGAGCGCCAGAACTACCTCCACCGTCCCGGCGGCCACGATCGTCTCGCTCCGCGCGGCGACTGCCGGCGCGCGGGGCTCCTGCCCGGCAGGGATGACCTGCGGAGCCTCGGGCCGTGGACTGCCACCCTCGAGAGGGGCGTCCCCTGGAAGGAGCCGCCGCTCAGAGGTCCGGGATGGGGTTCGGCAGGGCGTCCACGATGCGGACCGTCTCCACGCTGAGGTGGACGATCCGTCGGAACGCCGTGATCAGGTCACGTGGATCGTCGAACCAGCCGTTCGGGTCGTTCACGATCCCGCTCCGCCTGTCGCGCTTGATGTAGTAGCGGTCCATGAACCACTCCACCGGGGAGCGACCGTTCACGATGTACTCGTGGCACTCCGCCGGGAACCCGCGAAGGCGGATCCGGTCGTTCACGATGAGCTCCGCCTTCTCGTCCTTGCTGGCCCAGCGCATCTTCTTCGTCGTCAGCCGATAGTCCGAGGGGCCGGCCAGTCCCAGGCCGGATACGACGACTTCGAGCGGATGTTCCGGTCCGGTCTCGTAGCCGAGATGCAGTTTGGCCAGCTCGGCGCCCGCGCTCCCGAAGGCGGTGAAGTCCGGCGCGAAGGGGATGCGGGGAAGTTCCCGGTTCAGATTGTTGCGAAATCGCTCCCGGTACTCGGGGGAGTGCAGAACGCCGTACACGTAGTCGAAGATAGCGTCCTTCGTTATCGTGTCGTCGCCGTAGTGATCCCGGAATCGCTGGAGTGCGGCGTCCGTGATGTTGTCCACTCGTTCGAGCTCTCGTTCGTTACCGTCTCTGCTCGGAGCACGGCCTTCGGCAGCAAGGTCGAAGACGCCCCCAGTGCGAGCGCCAGGTCCATCGGGGGAAGCACTGGCCGAACTCGAGGAAGTGGAGGTCGGGCATTCGGTCGGTGATGAGGACCGAGAAGGGCTTGGTCGCTCCAACTCCCGGAACACAGATCGCCCGGTTCGACGCTCGAAGCGGTAGCGAGGAAAGCACTGTCCCTTCGAGACCAACTCGAGGTCCGGCATCCGGTCCACCATGAGCACCGAGAACGGCTTGGTTGCGCCGACTCCGGGAACGCAGATGGCACGATTCTTGCTCTGGCTGGCTGGCTGGCTGGCTGGCTGGCTGGCTGGCTGGCTGGCTGGCCTACAGGAAAGATACGATCTTGCTGATACTTGCAGTTGACGAGCGTGTAGTCGACGTAGCAGTACTGGGCGGCAAAGGAGCGGTGCGCGGTCCGCATGACTCGCTTCGAGTCAAAGGTCACGGACTTGCCCCTTCGTAGGTTATTCTTCAACTCACGATCCCACCGGAGGTGCGTGGAATACCGCCTCGCGGCCTCCTCAACAGACGCGACTTGATTGGCGCGCCAAGCCCGCAGCGCACCGCGGTACTCGTCCACTGCCCGTTGAGCGTTCACGGCGCAGGTGTGACGCGAATAGTTGTACAGATAGGCGTCGCGGCTCGTCTTGTAGCCGTTGCTGAAGAGGCGGAAGACGGAGTCGTCGGCTCGTCCCGCCTTCGCCTCCTTGGTGCCTACCGGTAGGAGGCCGGCAAACGACGGATGGCGCTGGTGGATCCAGTCGTGATGTTCGTCCGGCGTGATGCGCGGCCAGTCGTGGATTCCGGCAACGGACTTGCAGTTCTTGAGGAACTGGAGCTTTTCGTCGCGGTTCAGATAGTCGCCGATGTCGTGGTAGTGGATGCGGCAGTCGCGCTGCTGAGTCTGCGGCCTCTTGACCAGGATCGTGATCGCGACTGGAGCGCGCGATCCCTGCCCGAAGATGTTGTCCCCCTCGGCCTGTCTGCGCGCGCCAGAGGTCCGAGCGTTACCACGCAGGTCAAGCACATGGACCGAACTGAACTCCTCGGCGAGGCAGGCCCTGATCCCCGAATCCACGTTCCCGGTGATCCACGACCCGTTGGTGACCATCGCCACGACACCCTGGGGTCGGAGACGGTCCGACGCCCAGCGGATCGCCATCTTGTAGCTGTCGTAGAGACTGTTCATGAGCGTCGCGCTCGACCGGTTGGCGTAGGTCTCGGCGATGCGCTGCGCCAGGTCGGGGTAGGAGACGTTGGGGTTGTTGTCCGCCGAGCTGCGCTGCCCGGCCGACCAGGGCGGGTTCCCGACAATGACCTCGATGGTCGCGTCCTGCTGCCGCTTGACCCTTGCGCTGTTCCGCCCGAGGAGCGGGTTCGTATAGTCCCACCGGGGGCTGAGCGTGAACGTGTCCGTCAGCACGATCCCGTCGAATGGCTCGTAGCCGGCGCCCTCGCCCAGCCGGCCGTGGAACGCCTCCTCGATGTGGACGGCCGCCACGTAGTAGGCGAGGAGCGCGATCTCGTTGGCGTGGATCTCCTCCCGGTACTTCCGCTTTAGGTCCTCGTCACGGATGAGGCCGGAGCGCAGCAGCCGCACCAGGAATGTCCCGGTCCCGGTGAATGGATCCAGGATGTGCACGCCCGGATCGCTCAGCCCCTTGCCGAATTCCTGCCGCAGCACGGCATCGGCGCTGTGCAGGATGAAGTCCACGACCTCGGCTGGGGTATAGACGATGCCGAGCCGATCGGCCTGCTTCTTGAGCGCGGTCGAGAAGAACTTCTCGTAGAGCTCCATGAGCACGCGCTGGCGGGCGTCGCTGTTGTCGAGGCCCTGGACCCGATTGCGGACGCTCTCGTAGAACTTCTCCAGATCCCGTGTCTCGTGCTCCAGGCCGAACTCCTCGAAGCTGCGACGGAGCGCGTCGAGATCCTGCGCCACCGGGTTGCGAGCCGCGAAGTCGTAGTGGGCGAAGACGGCGTCGAAGACCGGGCGCGTGATGATGTGCTGCGCCAGCATGTGAACGGCGTCGGCCTTCGTGACGGACCGGTTCAGCGAGTCCTGGAGGCTGTCGTGGAAGTTCGTGAGCAGGAGGTCGAGGTCCTTCGGATGGCGCTCGATCAGCGCCTCGATCCGGACCACCAGCCGCGAGAAGATGTCGGCGACATCCTTCGCCCACGTCTCCCAGTACTTGCGGTCGCCGCACTTCTCGACGATCTTGGCGAAGATCGCGTCGGGAGGAAACGACATCGGGCCGAAGGGGAGCTTCAACGGGGCTCCGACCCCATCGTGGCCCCCGTCCTGGTGGGCGTCGTCTCCCCTCGTGAAGATGATCCGCTCGGTCGGCCTCTCGTTCAGGTCAATCTGGTTGATCTCGGCGTTCAGACGGTCGTCGTGAGCTCGCAGAGCGCGGAGGACGTCCCAGACGACTCGGAAGCGCTCGTTGTCGTCGAGCGCCCGGGCGGGATCCGCGCCCGCCTTGATCGCCACGGGGAGCACGATGTAGCCGTACTTCTTGCCCGGCGCCTTCCGCATCGCGCGTCCGACGGCCTGCACGATGTCCACGATGGAGCGCTTGGGATTCATGAACAGCACCGCATCCAGTGCGGGCACATCAATCCCCTCGGAGAGGCAGCGGGCGTTGGAGAGAATCCGGCACGTTCCCGGCGTTTCGCCCTTCAGCCACTCGATTCGGGCCTTGCGTTCCAGCGCGTGGTGCTGCCCGTCCACGTGCTTCGTCTCGATCTTCAAGGCCTGCTCGCGCTGATCCTCGGGCAACTGGGCAATCGCCGCGCGGACGATCGCATCCTGATGCTGTTCCAGCCGCCTGGAATCGAGGATCCGGTTCGTGAAGGCGATGGCGCGTCGCAGCGGGCCGGGGCCGTCCCCGGCGGCGCGGTTCTCGGGACTCTGGAGCGTCCTCCAGCAGCCGATGATCTGCGCCGTATCAGTCAGGCTGATTTGACTGCCCTTCTCGTTCTCGACACGCCGATGATGGTCAGCGAGTTGTGCGGCGACCGCCTCCTCGGAGATGGCGAAGATGGCGACCCGGTAGTCCGAGAGCAGGTTCTGCTCGACCGCCCGCGAGAAGGGCAACCGGTGGAACTCGGGTCCGTACTTCGCGGGGTCGTCCATCGAGAAGACCTCGATGTCGTGCCGGGCGGCCTTCTGCCTCGCCGCGGCCGTGTAGAGGCGGGGCGTGGCCGTCATGTAGAGGCGTCGTTTCGCCCGGATCCGGTCGCCGAGGTGGACGAGCACGAAGGGCGATGTCCTGTCTCCCGGACGCTCCACGCCGGTCGTCCGATGGGCCTCGTCGCAGAGGACCAGATCGAACGCTGGCGCTCCTTCGTCCTGCGCCTGCTCGACGAGCGGGAGCGAGTGGTAGGTGCTGAACACGACGGTCATGGCGTCGGCGTCGTGTCTCTTGAGGGCGCCGGTGATCCGGACGGGATCCGTCGTCACGGGAATCTCGAGCTCGAGGATCGAGGCGTCCTCGCTGGTGCGGCCCGCCTTCCTGTCGGAGCAGATCCCGACGTAGCGGTGTTCGAGTTGCCGGTGTGTAGCCCACTCCCGGAGGGACTGCTGGAACAGCGAAATCGAGGGAACGAGGTAGAGAACGCGCTTCCCGGTCCCGGCCACCGCTTCCGCGATCCGCAGCGCGGTGAAGGTCTTCCCGGTCCCGCAGGCCATGATGAGCTGTCCCCGGGAGTGCTTGCGGAAGCCGGCGGTCACATCGTCAAAGGCTGCGCGTTGGTGGGGCCGAAGCGTGAACCGCTCTCCGGTCCATTCGAGCGCCTCGGGATCCTGCTCGTCGAGGTCGGGCCAGTCGAACGGGCGGCCGTCGAGGTCGTTGAACCGCACGACCTGGCAACGGGGTCTGACTCTCTGGACCGTTCGCAGGGCGTTCTGACCCCAGCTCGCCCCCGTGTCCACGAGGATCCGCGAAGTGAACGGCTCCCGGTTCGAGGCGGAAATGAACGAGTCCACGTGAGGCTTGGCGATCCTCGTCGTCTCGGAGTAGCACTTCGTCTGGATGGCGCAGAACCCGCTGCCGTCGGCCTCCTCCGCGACCAGATCCACGCCGATGTCCTGACCGCTCTCGCCCGGTCGCGAGGCGGCCCAGTCGGACCAGAGCCAGACCTTCGAGAAGCGCTTCCCGTACACCGGATCCTGGCGGAAGAACTGCCGCATCAGCCGCTCGAACAGCCGCCCCTTCTCGGCCTCCGATTGGGCGCGTTCGCGGATCTGGTTCAGGGTGGTCTGGAATCCGGCCAAGTCTTCTCTCTCCTCATGCTCGGGAAATGAGCCCCGCTCCGCGAGTGAGACCGCGCATTATGGGGCCTGTCACGGACAGAGCCTGTCCCGTCGGGGGCACCCGGTCAGGACCTGTCGGGATCCGGTGGGGCCGCTCCGGAGCTGGATGGCGGCCCGAAGGATCTGCTCGAGGACGAGGAGCGTGGATCGGGGTAGGCTGGAAGCGATGAACGCATGGATGCGCGCGGCCCGCACCGGAGTGAGCGCGCTGCGGCTCGCGTGGGAGCGTCTCGAATCGGGCGTCGCCTTCAACCCGCTCTCTTCGGCGTTGATGGCCGATCCGTATCCGATCTACGCCCGGCTGCGCGCGAAGGACCCCGTCCACCGGCTGCGCCTGGTGAACGGGTGGCTGCTGACCCGCTACGAGGATGTGGATCTCGTTCTTCGGGACTACCGGCGCTTCTCGAACAACATGGCGGACAGCACTTCGCACCGGACCGGCCTGATCACCCTGCTGGACTACGACCCTCCCGATCACACCCGGCTGCGTTCGCTGGTTTCGCAGGCGTTCACCCCTCGCGCGATCCGCCGCCTGCAACCGCGAGTCTCGGCTCTCGCCGACGACCTCGTCCGCCAAGCGGCGCGGGAGGGTTCGGAGTTCGATCTGATGGCGACGGTCGCCTACCCGCTCCCGGTGCGGGTGATCGCCGAAGTGCTCGGAGTTCCAGCCTCCGATCTGGGTCTTTTCGAGCGGTGGTCCAACCAGATCGCGCTGAACGTGGAACCCATCGTCAGCGACGCCGGCGTGGAGCGGATCCGGCAGGCCGGTCGCGAACTCGAGGAGTACTTCGAGGTCATCCTGAGGGACCGGCGCCGCAACCCCCGGGAGGACATGATCAGCGCGCTTCTCGCCGCCGAAGACGCCGGGGACCGGCTCAGCCACCGGGAGCTCATCATGACGCTGATCCTCCTGCTGGTCGCCGGAAACGAGACCACGCGGAACCTCATCGGAAACGGAATGCTGGCGCTCCTGGAGCATCCCGAGCAGTTCGAGAGGCTGCGGCGGCGCCCGGAACAGATGGAGTCCGCGATCGACGAGCTCCTGCGATTCGATCCCCCGGTGCAGCTCGACAGTCGCACCGCGCTGACCGACGGCGAGTTCGGGGGCCGAAGGATCCGCAAGGGACAGATCCTGATCACGTCCATCGGAGCGGCGAACCGGGATCCGGCGGCGTTCGAGCGGCCGGACGCTCTGGACATCGGACGGAGCGGGAAGAGCCACCTCTCCTTCGGCCGCGGGATCCACTACTGCCTCGGCGCTTCGCTCGCGGTCCGGGAGGCGAAGGCCGCCTTCACCTCGATTCTGCGCCGGTTCCCGACTCTGCGTCTGGCCGCCGCCCCGACCCGACGGAAACAGGCCGTGCTGCGGGGGCTCGCCGAGCTGCGCGTGCGGACGGACGCCGCCCCGAGCTGAACTGCGCTCACCGAGCCGACCCGTTTCCCGGAGCGATCTGGAACATCTCCCTGTCCGACCATTGGGATGGGGCGAGGGCCAGGTTATTGGGGACGCCGTGTTCGCTGATAGTCAGGCCGGTGGTTCCTCGCATCCACCGGGTGGGACTGCCGCGGGGTAAATTCGTCGCATGTCGCGTCCGGAGACTCGAGTCCGCCCGAGCGGGCGGGGGTACGCGCCGGGCTGGAGTCCCGCTGCGGTTCAGCGTCAGATCGAACTGGGTGAGGACAGTGTGTTCGAACTCAAGGAGGCGTTTTTCCGGAAGGGCCGGGTGGCCGCGCCCCACCCGAAGGGCGTGGCGAACGAGCTGGCGGCGCTTGGCAATGCTCGTGGTGGGGCTCTGGTGTTCAGTGTCGCCGACGATGGAACGGTCCGAGACCTTGATCGGAAACAGATGGACCTGCTCGAGGAGTACGTCAGCAACATCTGCGAGGATCGGATCATCCCTCCGCTGGCCTTCTGGACCAGGCGGCTCGCGCTGCCCGGCGGGCAGGCGGTTCTGCTAGTCGAAGTCGAGCAGAGCGCTCTCGTCCACCGCAGTCCGGGCGGCTACTTGACGCGCAAGGGGAGCACGGTCCGACCCCTGTCGCCCGAGGCGCTCCAGCGGCTGTTCCAGCTCCGGGGTCGCTCCGGTCTTCTCGGCCCCGACCTCAGACTGGTGGAGGGAACCGGGCCTCGCGTCCTCGACGCGGCTCTCGTGGAGCGCTTCCTGGATTCCCGCGCCGGAGCACTCGACGCCATTCAGCTCGAGAAGTTGAAGCTCGTGCGGTCGGATGAGATCGGTGAGCCGCGCGCCACCGTGGCCGGAGTTCTTCTCTGCGCCCCTCGGCCCCATGAGCACATTCGGGGCGCCGTCATTGACGCGGTTCGCTACCGCGGCAATGTGGTCGGGGCCTCGGACCAGCTCGACGCGGCGAAGATCGTCGGACCTCTCGACCGGCAGGTCCGGGACGCGACGCATTTCGTCCGGCGGAACACCTGGGTTGCGGCTCGCAAGGACCCCGGGCGCATCGAGACGCCCCAGTTTCCACCCCGGGCGGTCTTCGAGGGCATCGTGAACGCAGTTCTCCACCGCGACTACAGCCTGGAGAACCGCAAGATCCGACTCCGGATCTTCGATGATCGGCTGGAGCTCTACTCGCCCGGCGCGCTGCCCAACTCGCTGGAGATCGAGGGCATGCGCCGCCATCAGGCGACTCGGAATGAAACGCTCGCGTCGCTGCTTCGGCGGCTCTCGGTGCGAGGCAGCTTCGGCTCCGGAGATCGCCAGTACTTCCTCGAAGAGCGGGGAGAGGGGGTGCCGACGATCTACGAGAGCACGATGCATCTCACCGGGCTGGATCCGGCGTTCGAATTGGTCGGGGGAAGCGAACTCGTGCTGACCATCCCCGCGGCGCGGCCGCCGGTGGACGAGTTCGAGGGCCGGGTGCTCGTGACGTCATCGGGAGACCCGCTCGCAGACGCCCAGGTCCTCGTTCAGTATCCGAACGACACGTGGCTGATCGAGCGGACCGACAGCTTTGGGCGAGCCACCTTCGCGCTCCACTCCGAGCTTCCGATGACCGTTCTGGTCGCGGCGCCCGGCCATCGGGGAAGCGTCGTCCGCGAGTGGCGGCCTACATCGGCCACATCTGTGGAGCTGGATTCCCTGCGAGAGGGCGGCTCCCTCGTGTTCACGGAAGGGACCGGTCATCTCCCGGGCCTGCGGGGACGGCTGAATCCCATTCTGGACGCCCAGGACCGCATGTATCTGTATGCGACCAACATCGGCATTGACGGCGGCAGGGTCCATCCAGTGCACTTCCGGCTCGGGCAGGAACTTCGCCTCACGGACGCGTACGGTTCTCGGTTCATGGTCCGGTTCGTCGAGATGGTGGGCCGTTCGGCTCTCCTCGACTACTGGCCGCTTCCCTGATCCGCCGATTGCCCCGCCTGTGGGGCGATATGTCTGGCCGGGCAGGGCGCGGGGCGGTCAGGCTGGCGACGAGCGGTAGGCCTCCTCCACGACGTGGGGGCCGTACTTCCGCTCCAGGCGCCGCACGGTGAACTGACCCTGGGCCATGGCCTGGAAGTGGGCCATGAACGCGCCGTTGATCGCCGCTCCCCCGACGGCCCCAGTGACCGGGAGTGCCTGCGCCGCCGCCTTCTCGGTGACTCGGACAGCGAATGGCCTTGCGATCGCCCCAAAGAGTCGCGCCATCGTAGCCGCGGCTCCCGGCGCACCGAGAGCCTTGGCCAAGGCCGCCCTCACGGCGAAGAAGGCTCCATCGGCTCCGTCGTCTCCGGGTGTCGGGCCGCCCAGGGCGAAGACCTCGAGGCAGTAGTGCTCGATGCCGCCTTTCGCGACTCCGGACGGATGTCGCTGGACGTCCATCTACTGGCGCTCGGACAGAATCGTGCCGTAGCAGGCGTTACACAACAAACGGGACCAGTCGTTTTCGTATCGCACCACCAGCTTGCTCTTCTTCACGCGACCACACCTCTCGCACCGAAAGCTCGTAGCCTTGGCGAACCGGAACTGCTGTAGAGGACCCCGCTTGGGATAGATCTTCACCACGGGAGCCGGGAAGGGGATTGGGCCGAGCTTGGATTTGATCGTCACTGGAATCGACTCCTCGTCTGCTGTCGGTCCAGCGCCAGAACTTCCATCAGAGGGAAGGAGACTCGGGCGGCCAGAGGACACCCTCGGTGTCGGCGTGGGCGTGGCTGCCGGCGAAGAAGGTCATGACGAGCATGATCCGGTCCTCGTGCGCCGGACTATGCCGCACTGGGTTGGACCTGAACTTCGTGCGTGTGGAACACCCGGAGCGCTCCCTTGCCTGCTGACTCGCGGTAGAAGACGATGGACGTGTCCTGCGACTCCGCGGCGGCGGACTCGAAGCTCTCGATCTCGCTCCAGATCCGGGCCCGGATCGCGTGCGAGTCACTTCGGATTCTGCGAAGCCTCCGCTCGTCTGCATCGAGCGCGGACCGGGTCAGGAGCCGCCACGGCCACTTCGTCCTGGAGGCCTCGCTCTTCATCTTTCGGTGGTAGTCGCCGACCGGATCGGTGTCGAGGATCTTCCTGAACTCGGCCACGCAGCGCTCGACTTTCGCCTGAAGCCGCGCCTGCCGGTGAGCAAGGAAATCGGGCTCCTTCTGCAGTGTCCAGTAGAGCCGGAGTGCGTCCACCTGGAGGTCGTAGAGGGTCGCCAAGTGGAAGCGATGGAGGTGCGACACGACCTGCCGGGCCTCCGTCGCGGCGCCGACGCGACTTGCCATCAGAGCCCGGTACTTGTGACGCAGCTTGCTCACATCGCGCTCCGCCATGGCGAGCCGGCTCGGGGCATCGGCAGCGAAGCGTCGCTGCTTGGTGAAGTCCGAGCGAAGGCTCTCGATCTGGGATGCCACGGTCTCGAAGAGCGCGTAGTCCTCCGCTTCCAGGAACCGCTTCATCTCCTCGACGAGCCCGTAGAGCTTGCCGAGCCCCTCCTGCATTCGGTCGAGTCTTCTTCCGATCACGAGCGACGAGATGGTCGTGAAGAGCATGACCGGGGCGACGACCGGCAGCAGCGCGCTTCCGGCCGCGACAAAGGGCGCCTGGGCGACGATCTGCCCGCCCGGACCCATCACCGCGGATCCGACGCCCTGCCCGATGGCCATCAACGTCGCCGGATTCACGGTGGCCACGAAGACGTTGCCCGCAGCCAGGGAAGAGGCGGCGGTGCCACCGGCGCCGAGCGCGGTCTGAAGCCAGGCGCTTTCCATGACGCCCCCGGACTGGAATGGCTTGTCCGGCTCGCTACGGGACCACTGGGCTCGAAGCGCCTCGCTTGCCTCCCTGCCCAGATCCACGACGGCCATGTCCGCGTGTCCCTCGGACTTCAGGATCTGCGCAACGAGCGGCGGAGTATCGGAAGCCTGCGGTTCCGCGGCCGGAGAGTGATCCTCCGCTTCGGTGCGGCGCGCCAACAGTCGTCGGAGGCGTCGGGGCAGGATTCGGTTCGTCATGCTCTCCGCGGGCCGATCCACGGGTTCCGCGGGCTGGCGTTCGGGCGCGCTCGTCACCGGGGGATGCCTCGGCCGGGGGTCCAGGGGATGCCGGCCGCGTCGGCGCGCGCTTCGAGATCGGCGAGCCGGGTCTCGACGAGGGCGATCAGCTCCTCGTTGGCCGGACCGAACTCCTCGCGCACGATCTCGACCTGGCGCCGGTGCGTCCTGGTCGGGTCGCTCAGGCTCCAGAAGGCGCCCACGACCCGCTGGATGCGCTGCCGCATCCCGGGGAGAGTGGCCTCGGCGCGGGAGCGCACCGTGTCGTCGCCGACAAGGCGCACCCTGAGATCGAGGAGCCCGCCCCGAATGGCTGACGCCTCCGCGCGCAGGTCGTCCGCCGCGCCCGACGCATCGAGGGCGTCGGCGAGGGCTTCGACCCGCTCGATCGAGGCTCCGAGCGCCTCGACCGCGCCGAACACCCGGCGCTGGAGCTCCGCCACTTCGAGCTGGAAGGCGTGGCGGGCTTCCTCGTCGGCCGCCGGGACGCCCTCCCGGACCAGTACTCTGGGGGTGAACGACTGCGGCTCGCCGAGTCGCGTGGTTCCGCTCTCATCGCGGCGCACGAGTTCCGCGCTGTAGGTGCTCGGCATGACCAGCGGGCCGCCGCGGTCGCCTCCGGCCGCGTCGGGGTAGCGGAGATCCCACGCGACCCGGTGGAGTCCCGCTGTCTTCGGGGCTTCGATCCGTCGCACGATGTCGCCCTCGGCGTTGCGGATCACGACGAAGACCGCCGGATCCTCGGTCCGGTCCTCGGCGCGCAGCTCCTCCCATGCGGGGTAGGGGATCGGTTCCCCGGCGGCTGCCGCCGCCCGCTCACGCTCCCTTCGCTGTTCCCGCAGGCTCCTCGCGCTCTCCTTCAGGTGGAAGGTGATGACCGCTCCGAAAGGCGGGTTGGGAGCGGTGTAGAAGGAGGCGCCGCGCTGCGACTTCCCCCGTCCGCCGAGCGGGTTGTCCTCGATATACATCCAGGGGTCCTTCACCGGGAACACCGCGCCATCGGCAGCGAGCATCTCCGGCGACAGGTGGCGCAGCGGGGTGTAGTCGTCGAGGATGTAGAAACTGCGGCCGAACGTGGCGAGGACGAGGTCGTTCTCGCGTTCCTGGATCTCGAGGTCGCGCACGGCGATCGTGGGAAGTCCCCCCTTCATGCGCGTCCAGTGTTCGCCGTCGTCCACCGTGACGAACAGGCCGAACTCGGTTCCGAGGAACAGCAGGCCTTCCCGGACGGGATCCTCCACGATCGTCCAGGCGAGCTGGTCGTCGGGCAGATCGCCCTGGATGCTCTCCCAGGTCACGCCGCGGTCGTCGCTGCGCATCACGTAGGGACGGAAATCGCCCTGCTTGTGGTTGTTGAAGACGGCGTAGATGCGGTCCGGCTGGTGACGGGAGGTGTGGAGATCGGCGACGTAGGTGAACTCGGGAACGCCGGGGACTTCGTCCACGATGCGCCACTCGCTGCCGCCGTCATCGGTGATCTGGAGGCGGCCGTCGTCCATCCCGGTGTAGATCAGTCCCTCCACGAAACGCGACTCGTCGAGCGCGACCATGTTGCCGTAGGTCGAGGTCGCGAGGTTCCTCCACACCGCGTCCACGCTCCAGGTGCGGCCCATGGCGACCAGGTTCTCGTTGCGGTCGATTCCGCGGGTCAGGTCCTCGCTGATCGGCGTCCAGGTGTTCGCTCCGTCGTCGCTGCGGAACAGCCGATTGGCGCCGAAGTAGAGCCGCTTGTTGTCGTGAGGCGAGATGATGAGCGGCGAGTCCCAGTTCCACTTGAGCGGTGGATCGTCGGGTTCGGGTTGCGGCTGGATCTCGGTGCGTTCCCCGGTGCGGTGATCGAAGCGGACGATCCCGGCGTACTGGTACTGCGCGTACACGATGTTCGGGTCTTCGGGGTCCACGCGAGCCTGGAAGCCGTCGCCTCCGAGGACATCCACCCAGTCGCTGTTGCGGATGCCGTGGACATTCGTGGTGCGCGAAGGACCGGCCATGGTGGCGTTGTCCTGCGTGCCGCCGTACACTCGGTAGAAGGGGAACGCGTTGTCTATGCCGACCCGGTAGTACTGCGTGATCGGCTGGTTGGCGTGGTACTTCCAGTTCCTGCCGAGATCCCAGCTCTCGTAGAGGCCGCCGTCGGTGCTGATCATCAGATAGTCGGGGTCGTCGGGATCGAACTCCAGGTCGTGGTGGTCCACGTGGATCCACTCCATCGCGATCCGGCGCCAGGTCCGCCCGTCATCCTCCGTGACGTGCGTGTAGGTGTCCATGGAATAGATCCGTCCGGGCCGGTGGGGATCGGGGAAGATCTCCATGTAGTACTGCGGGTCGGTGGGGAAGTAGTCGCTGCGCTTTTCCCAGCTCTCGCCGCGGTCGGTCGAGGCGTAGAACCCGCGCTGGCCGTCGGTGGCCGCCACCTGGGCGTACACCACATCGGGATCGTGCGGCGAGATGGCGAGCCCGATGCGGCCGATGTCGTGGCGCTCGGGTGAGGGCAGTCCCCGCGTGAGCCGGCGCCAGGTGGCGCCGCCGTCCTCCGACTTGTGGATCCCGCCCTCGGGGCCCCCGGCGATCTGGATCCCGGTGTGGCGTCGGCGTTGCCAGGAGGTCGCGTAGAGAGTGTCCGGGTGGCGGGGATCGAGCACCAGGTCGCTGATTCCGGTGTTCTCCGAGATGTGGAGGATCCGCTCCCACGACTCGCCCCCGTCGGTCGTCTTGTAGAGCCCCCGGTCACCGCCGGATCGCCACAGGGGGCCCTGGGAGGCGACGTACACGACCTGGCTGTCGCGCGGATCGAGCACGATCCTGCCGATGTGCTCCGATTCGTCGAGTCCCATGGGCTCGAAGGTCCTGCCGGCGTCCCGGCTGCGGTACACGCCGTTGCCGTAGGGCACCGAGCGCTGCCCGTTGTTCTCGCCGGTGCCGAGCCAGACCACGTTGGAGTTCGTCGGATCCACGACGACGGTCGAAGTGGAGTACACCGGGTAGTTCTCGAAGATCGGCTCCCAGGTCGTGCCGCGATTCACGGTCTTGAAGGCGTTGCCCGAGGCCACCGCCATGTACCAGACGGAGCGGTCGTTCGGGTCCATGGTCACGTCGGCGATCCGGCCGGAGCGCGAGGCGGGTCCGATGCCGCGCAGCTTCAGGCCGGAGAGAAGGCTCTCGGTGATGGCCGGAGTCGGGTCGTCCTGGGCGGAGAGCGCCGCCGGGAGGAGGAGGGCGGCGGCGAGCAGGAGGGGGAGAGGTCGGGATCGGTTCATGGCGAAACTCGGCGGTTCGGATGGTGTGCAGGAGCGCGAGACTACCGCCGGAGCCCGTTCGGACCGGCGCTCGCGGCGTGGCGCGGGCCGTGTCAGTATTCCGCCGCCCTGCGGATCACCCTGGACCTCGACGACGAACTGCTGGGGCGCGCCCGGGAATGGGCGCGCCGCGACGCGACGAGCGTCAGCGTCGTGATCGAGCGCGCGCTCCGCGCGGGGTTGCCCGCCGAGCGGGCTGGAGAATCGGCGGCGGACGGTTATCGCCTGCGCTGGCGCCCGGTGAAGGGCCGGCTGCGTCCCGGACTTCGCATCCGTGATCGGGCGCTTCTCTTCGACCGGATGGAGGGGCGGGATCCTTCGTCGGCTGGCTGAGTCTGCCTCCGGACGCGCCGCTCAGGATCCTCGCGCGGACAGGCGCTCCAGCCAGCCCTCCGGGATGCGCACCGCGAGCACTTCGCCCTCGGCGGTGAGGACATCCTCCGCCAGCACCCGGACGGCGACCCGGACCTTGCGCTCGGCGACCTCGACGGCGCGGGCCCGCAGCACGAGCTCGACTCCCATCGGCGTCGGGCGGCGGTAGCGCACGGTCAGCGAACCGGTGACGAAGCGGAGGGCAGGCAGCGTGTCCATGGCTCGGTCCGCGGCGCGGTAGGCCGCCGCCGCCGCGGTCCCGGTGCCGTGGCAATCCACCAGCGAGGCGATCAGGCCCCCGTACACAGCTCCCGGCACGGCGGTGTGGAAGGGCTCGGGGGTGAACCGGCAGACCGCCTCCCGGTCGTCTCCCTCGCCTTCCCAGAAGCTGCGGATGCGGTAGCCGCGCGCGTTGTCGGGCCCGCACCCGTAGCAGGTCCGGGTGGACTCGGGGTAGTACTGCTGGAACGCCTTGCGGCCGCTGCCCCGGCTCACGAGTCGGCCCGGAACGCGGCGATGGCGAGGCACGCCCACGCCGCGATGAGGCAGAGGCCCCCGAGGGGAGTCACCGGGCCCAGCCACCGGGGGCCGCCGAGCGCCAGCGCGTAGAGGCTGCCCGAGAACAGGACGATCCCGCCCGCCATGAGCCAGCCGGCGGCGTCCACCGGAGCGGGGAGCCCGAGCCGGACGGCGAACCCGATCGCGAGAAGGCCGAGACCGTGGATCAGGTGGTAGCGGACCGCCGTCTCGAACGTCCGGAGCGAGCGCTCCCCGAGGCGCGATTCCAGCGCATGCGCCCCGAAGGCGCCCCCGATGACTCCGAGGAGGAGAAGCAGCGCGCCGAGGCGCAGCCAGACCATCAGCGCGCGGTCTGCCCCATGCGGAGCGCGCGCTGCGGCGTCGTCGGCTCATCCGGATACAGGTCGCCGACGAACTCCGCATACCCGTTGAAGAGCGGCGTCGGGAACGCGTCGCGGTTGTCCAGCCAGTAGGACTCCGCCTGACTCCACCGCGGGTGCGGAATGTTCGGGTTGATGTTCGACAGGAACCCGTACTCGTGCTTCTGCATCTCCCAGAAGAACGGCGGCTGGTCGCGGGTGAGCTCGACCTTCACCACCGCCTTCGGTCCCTTGTAGCCGTACTTCCACGGGATGGCGAGGCGAATCGGGGCGCCGTGCTGACGGACCAGCGGATCTCCGTAGATCCCGGTCGCCACGAACGCCAGCGGGTTCATCGCCTCGTCCATGCGCAGCGCCTCGTGGTAGGGCCACGGATACCAGTTGCTCGAGGCGAGCCCGGGCATCTCCTCCGGACGGTTCAGCGACGTGAACGCGACGAACCGGGCGTCGCTGGTCGGCTCCACCGCATTCAGCAGGTCCGCCAGGGGGAATCCGGTCCACGGCACGTTCATCGCCCACCGCTCCACGCAGCGGAAGTGGTACACGCGCTCCTCGTGCTCGAACGCGAGCAGGTCGTCGAGATCGAAAGTCCGCGGCTTCGCGCACTCGCCGGTGACTTCGACCTGCCATGGCAACGGCTTGTAGTCGCCCGCGAGCTTCCACACCGCGCCGCCCCGGCCGGCGAGGAACTCGTAGAAGTTGTTGTGCGAGCCGGCGACTTCCCGAGGGGTCATCTCCTTCCGGGCGATGGACTCCGGGACCCCGAGGAAGGCCTCGTTCTTCGGCGCCGGGAACACGTCCGGCCGGGAGTAGGGGATGTCGAGCAGCTCGGCGGCTTCGGCGCTCCCGCCGCAGGCGGCGACGTAAGGCCCGACGACCGCGGCGGCGCCCATCGCCTTCAGGATCGCGCGCCGCCGCAGGAAGATGTCGGGCTCGGTGATCCCGCCCCCGACCGGGCTCTTCTCGAACCGCAACCGCTTCGAAGTCTTGACCAGATGGCTCATGGTTCCCTCCCGGCCCCGAAACGTTCCTGACGGCTGCTTCGGACGCGCTCTCGAATGGTAGCCGCCCCGCCGGAGCGGCATCGGTGGGTCGGGAATGGCAGGATTCCCGGCGATCCGCCGATGCGCCCGCCGCCCCGCCCACCCCGGAGCCTCCGCGCCTGCCTCTGTACGCAGCCGTCTCCGGGCGCCGCGCCGGCGCCGGGATGAGCTTCCGGGTGGAGGGCGTTCCCGATGTCCTCCCTTCCGTGGCCGAGGCCGACCGGCTCCAGCGGGAGGGGGGCGCGCCCGGCGGGCTCGGGGGCACGAACGAGCGGAGCCCGACCGACCGGCTGGGGTGGGTGGACCGGCCCCGGATCGCGGCGGCGGAGCTCGCGAGATACCGGACGCTCCGGCGGGAGCTGGTCTCCGAAGGGATTTCCCGCGTCGTGGTGATCGCGATGGGCGGGTCGGCGCTGGTCGCGGAGACCCTGGTCGAGGGCCTGCCGGACCGCGGAGCGGGGCTGGAAGTCCGGGTGCTGCAGAGCCTCGCGCCCGAGGCGGCGCGGGAGCTGCTCGACGCTCCGGAATTCCGCAGCACGGCGTTCGTGGTGGCGTCCAAGTCGGGTGTCACGGCGGAGACGCTGGCTCTGGAGGGCGTGGTCGCGGAACGCCTCCGAGCCGAGCGCTGTCCGGTCCGGCGCCGGCTGCTGGCCATCAGCGATCGGGGTTCCCCGCTCTTCGAATGGGCCGGGCGCGACTATCGGGCCCGCTTCGCCGGGAGTCCCCGGGTCGGGGGCCGTTTCTCCGGGCTGGAACCCTTCGGCCTCCTGCCGGCGGTGCTCGCGGGGCTTGATCCCGGTCCCGGGCTCGAAGATGCCCGCCGGGTCCGCGATCGCCTCGACGGCCCGCCGCCCCCGCCGCCGAACCCGATGGACGAAGGAGTGTTCGACGTGCCGGACTTCGGGTTCCGGCTCGGCGTGCTCCTCGCGCGTCTCGCGGAGGCAGGGCGCCCGGTCGCGCACTGGTCGGCGGCGCCCCGCTACCGAGCCATGCTGGAGTGGCTGGAGCAGATGTGCTCCGAGAGCACCGGGAAGCAGGGGAAGGGGATCGTCCCCATCGTGCTGCCTCCGGCGCCCCGCCCGTCGGTCCCGCCGGCGAACGGGTTCCGGATCCACCTCGGCGAAGAGGAGGATGGCGGGGCCGAGCGTCTCGACATGGTGCGGGCGGGGGTTCCCTGGATCGCAGTCCCGCTCACCCCGATCGAGCTGCCCGCCGCCGTGTTCCGCTGGCAGGTCGCGATCGCGGTGGCGGCCTGGCGCATGGGAGTGGATCCCTACGACCAGCCCGATGTGGAAGCGGCCAGGAAAGCGGCGCGCCGCCTCGTGAACGATCCAGCGGGAGCGCCCGGCCCCGCCCCCGTCGGGGACGCGGCGATCGGGGCGTTCCTGGCCCGGGCAGCGCAGGGGGGTCTGGCGATCAACGCCTTCGGCCACCGCAGCGCCGCCGCCGAGGCCGGAATCCGGACGCTGCGTCGTCGCATCGCGGAGCGGTTCGGCGCCTTCCCCGCGGCCGGCTTCGGTTCGCAGCTCCTCCATTCGCTCGGCCAGCTCGAGAAGGGAGGCTCCCGGGATCTCGCGGTGCTGATGCTCCGGTGGGAATCCGACGGCCCCGATCTGGAGGTTCCGGGGGCGCCCGGGCGGCTGGGAACGGGACGGCTGGCTGCGCTTCAGGCGGCCGCGGACCACGAGGAGCTGCGGCGGCTGGGCCGGCGGGTTCTCTGGCTGGACGCCCCCGCGCCCGGGGACCGGGGGCTGCGGGCGCTGCTCGACCGGCTGGACCGGGTGCTCGCGGCGTGACTTCGGGCAGGAGCGGCCGTTGGACCTGATCCACGCGTCCGCCCGCGACCTCGTGCGCTGGATCGCGCGCCGCGAGGTCTCGGCCGTGGAAGTCCTCTCCGCCCACGTCGACCGCATCCGCGACGTCAACCCGCGTCTGAACGCCATCGTCACGCTCGCCCCGGAGTCGGATCTGCGACGACAGGCCGAAGCCGCGGATCGGGCGGTGGCGGGCGGAGAACCGCTCGGCCCTCTCCACGGGCTGCCGATCGCCGTCAAGGATCTCCACCGCACCGCGGGCCTGCGGACGACGCTCGGCTCGCCGATCTTCGCCGACTCGATCCCCGATGCGGACGATCTGATCGTGGAGCGCCATCGCGCTGCGGGCGCGATCGTCGTCGGCAAGACGAACACCCCCGAGTTCGGCGCCGGATCGCAGACGTTCAATGCCGTCTTCGGGATCACCCGGAATCCGTGGGATCCGGCGCGCACGACGGGCGGAAGCAGCGGCGGCTCGGCGGCGGCGCTGGCGTCGGGGATGGTTCCCCTCGCCGACGGGAGCGACTTCGGGGGGTCGCTTCGCAATCCGGCCAGCTTCTGCGGAGTCTTCGGGCTGCGCCCCACGCCCGGACGCGTCCCGGTGTGGCCCGAAGAGGCGCCCTGGTTCCCGGTCCCGGTCCAGGGTCCGATGGCGCGCACCGCTGCCGACGCCGCGCTCCTCCTGAGCGCCATCGCGGGGCCCGACCGGCGGGATCCGAGGTCGCTGGAGACTCCGGGCGCCTCGTTCCGCCAGCCGCTGGAACGGGACTTTCGGGGCGTCCGGGTGGCGTGGGCGGGCGACTTCGCCGGACTCCCGTTCGACTCTTCGGTGCGGGAGGCGCTTGTCCCCGCGCGGCAGGCGCTGTCGGATCTGGGGTGCGAGGTGGAGGAGGACGCGCCCGACATGGCCGGGGCGAGCGACATCTTCGACGCGTGGAGGGCGTGGTGGTTCGAGACCCTGCTCGGGCCGCTGCTCGATCGGCGCCGGGCCGGGATGAAGGACACCGTGGTCTGGAACATCGAGCAGGGGAGGAAACTCGGGGCCCCCGACCTGGCCGCCGCGAGCCGTCGCTGGGCGCGTCTCCTTGACCGCGCGCGGCGATTCTTCGAGCGGCACGACTTCATGCTGCTCCCGACGGTTCAGGTTCCGCCGTTTCCGGTGGAGGTCGAGTGGGTGCGCGAGATCGCCGGCGTCGAAATGGAGACCTACACCGAGTGGATGGGCTCCTGTTCGCTCATCTCGGTGCTGGGCGCGCCCGCCGCCTCGGCGCCGTTCGGTCTCACCCGCGACGGCCTCCCGGTCGGACTTCAGATCGTCGGGAGGCCCCGCGACGACTTCGGCGTTCTCCAGCTCGCCCACGCCCTCGAGCGGCCGCGTCGCCCTCCCGATTCCGAACCCGTCGCCGAGGCGTCTCCCCGACGGTTCGGGCGGGCGTCTCCAGACGCATCCAAGTCCATGATCGGAAAGGAGTACGGGGCCATCCCGCGGCGCTCTCCCGGACTCCCTGCGAATTGACACCCGGAGGGACGAACCGGCATAATCGCCGATGCTTCCCGGGAGTGGCGAGTGGGTGCGTCCTCCTTTTCAGGCGGCGATCGAAACAATGACGAAAATGCAACTTTCCAGGCGTCTGGGGCTTCTTGCGCTGTCGGGTCTCCTCGTGGGCAGTCCGGCTGCGACCCAGACCTCGGCGGACCAGAGTCCGGCGGAGCCGAGCGGCGTCGCCCCGGTCTCCGAAGCGAACCGGGTCGTGCAGAGCACCTGCACCATGTGCCACAACGAGCGCATGAAGGCGGGCAACATGTCGCTCGCCGACTTCGATGTCGCGAACGCCAGCGAGGACATGGATGTCGCCGAGGAGATGGTCCGGAAGCTCCGGGCCGGCATGATGCCGCCCGCCAGCATCCGGCGCGCGAGCGGCGCCGAGCTGCTGAACCTGGTCGAGACGCTCGAGACCCGGCTGGACGCCGCCGCCGAGCTTTCGCCCGATCCGGGCAGCCGGCCGTTCCAGCGGCTGAACCGCGCGGAATACGCGGAGGCGATCCGCGATCTCCTTTCGCTCGATGTGGACGCGGGCGACTGGCTGCCCCTTGATCCGGTCGCCCACAGCTTCGACAACATCGCCGAGGCCCAGACGCTTTCGGCGACGCTGCTCGAGGCCTACCTGAACGCGGCCAGCTCGATCAGCCGACTCGCGGTCGGCGAGCGGTCGGTGGCGGCGGTGGACCACACGTACACGAACTCGCAGTACCTGTCGCAGCACCCGTGGGACCACATCGAAGGGGCGCCCTACGGGACCCGCGGCGGGCTCGTCGTGGATCACGTGTTCCCGGCGGACGCCGAGTACATGTTCGGGATCACCTTCACCTCCGGGGCCAACACCCGGATCGCGGATGTGGACGTCTCGATCGACGGGGAACGGGTCGCTCTCCTCCCCTACGACACGAACCGCGTGGTGGGCGCCGACGGTCGGGACAGCGACGTCACGCTGACGGCGCCCGTCTTCGTCCGGGCGGGCGCCCATCGGGTCGCCGCCGCGTTCGTCCGGCGGCAGGACGGTCCCTACGAGGATCTGATCCGGCCGCACGACTGGTCCTACGCCGGGGGCGGCTCGGGCGGCGCCGGCATCACGACCCTGCCGCACGTGCGGGATCTGATCATCAACGGCCCCTACAACCCGACCGGACTCTCCGAGACGCCGAGCCGGCGCCGCATCTTCACCTGCAGGCCGACGACGCCGGACGAGCGGCGGCCCTGCGCCGGCCGGATCCTGGCTCGGCTGGGGCGGGAAGCCTGGCGGCGGCCGCTGGACGAGGGCGAGGTCGAGGGTCTGCTGCGCTTCTTCGACGAGGGCGCCGGCGTCGGCGGTTTCGAGATCGGCGTCCGGACGGCGCTGGAGGCGATCCTCGCCAGTCCCCATTTCGTTCTCCGGCTCGAGCGCGAGCCGCGGAACGCCTCCGAGCGCGGCTATCGGCTCGGAGACCTCGACCTCGCGTCCCGCCTCTCCTTCTTCCTGTGGGGGACGCCCCCCGACGACGAGCTCCAGGCGATCGCCGAACAGGGACTCCTGACGCCGGAAGAGCTCGACCGACAGGCGCTCCGGATGCTGGCGGACCCGCGATCCGCCGCTCTCGGCCGCCGGTTCGGCGCGCAGTGGTTCCGACTGCAGGACATGGACAAGGTCCGTCCCGACCCGAACTTCTTTCCGAACTTCGACGAGAACCTGGCGCAGGCGATGCGGCGCGAGACCGAGATGTTCTTCGCGCATCTCGTCCAGCAGGACAGGAGCCTCCTGGACCTGTTCCGCGCCGACTACACCTTCGTCAACGAGCGGTTGGCGCGGCACTACGAGTTCCCCGGCGTCGCCGGTTCGCATTTCCGGCGCGTGGATTACCCCGACGAGACCCGTCGCGGAATCCTCGGACACGGGAGCGTCCTCGTGCTGACCTCGCTGGCGAACCGCACTTCCCCGGTGCTTCGCGGCAAGTGGGTCATGGAGGTTCTGCTCGGAACCCCGCCGCCCCCGCCGCCGCCCGATATCCCGACCTTCGAGGAGACCGCCGGAACGGCGGATGGCCGCGTCCTGACGACGCGCGAGCGGCTCGAGATGCACGCGGCGAACCCGAGCTGCAACTCCTGCCATCGTCTCATCGATCCGATCGGGCTCGCGCTCGACAACTTCGATGTGACCGGGAAGTGGCGGCAGCGCGAGAACGGCGCCCCGCTGGACACCTCCGGCGACTTCTACGACGGCACGCCGGTCTCGAGTCCGGACCAGCTCGTGGACGCGCTGCTCGTGCGGCCCATCCCGCTGGTGCGCACGTTCACCGAGCACCTGCTCGCGTTTGCTGTCGGGCGCCGGGCCGAGGCGTTCGACCAGCCGACGATCCGCGCCATCGCCCGCGAGGCGGAGGCGAACGACTACCGGATGGCGTCGCTCATCATGGGAGTGATCCGCAGCGACGCCTTCCAGCGGAAGCGGGCCGAAGCCCCGCCCGAGACCACCCTGGCCGCCCTCGAGAACTGATCGAGAACCGACAACCGAACTGAGGAGAAAACCGACCATGTCGATCCTGACCGGAAAACACCTTCCCCGTCGGACCGTCCTGCGGGGCATGGGCGCCTCGGTCGCCCTGCCGTTCCTCGACGCGATGGTTCCCGCCGGCCGATCCGGGCGCGCCGAAGCGGCCGAGGCGACCGACGTGACCCGGCTCGTGTGCATCGAGGAAGTCCACGGCCTCCCCGGCTGCAACGAGTGGGGCGAGAGCCAGCATCTCTTCGCGCCCGCGAAGGTGGGGCGTGACTTCACGATGACGGCCGACAACGCGCTGAAGTCGCTCGAGCCGTTCCAGGACTACCTGACGATCGTCTCGAACACGGACTGCCGGATGGCCGAGGCGTTCAGTCCCCCGGAGATCGGAGGGGATCACTTCCGCTCCTCCTCGGTCTTCCTGACCCAGTCCCATCCGAAGCAGACGCAGGGGTCGGACCTCTGGGTGGGCAAGTCGCTCGACCAGTACTACGCCACCGAGTTCGGGCAGAACACCCCGATGCCGTCGCTCCAGCTCTGCATCGAGAACCTCGACCAGGCGGGCGGGTGCACCTACAACTACTCGTGCGCCTACACCGACTCGATCAGTTGGTCCACGCCGAGCGACCCGCTCCCGATGATCCGGGATCCCCGCGTCGCCTTCGAGATGCTGTTCGGGGCCGGGGCCACGCCCGAGGAGCGCGCCGAGCGCCGGGCGACCCGCCGGGGCATCCTCGACTGGATCCTGAGTGACGCCTCCGAGGTTCGCAAGCATCTCGGCGATGTGGACCGCCTCCGCATGGACCGGTACCTGGATGACGTTCGGGAGGTCGAGCGGCGCATCCAGATGGTCGAGAACTACAACAACAGCGGGGAAGCGCGGGAGCTCCCCGACGCCCCCGCGGGTGTGCCGGACTCGTTCACGGAGCACATGCAGCTCATGTTCGATCTCCAGGTGCTGGCGATGGAGACCGACATGACCCGCGTCATCTCGTTCAAGACCGGCCGGGACGCGCAGAACCGCTCGTTCCCCGAGAGCGGCACGACCTCTCCGTTCCACCCCGCTTCCCACCACGGCAACGACGAGAAGCGGATCATGGACTTCAACACGATCTGCCAGTACCGGGTGGGCCAGCTCCCCTACTTCCTCGAGAAGCTGCAGAAGACGGATGAGGGCGGGATCTCGCTCCTCGACAAGACCGCGATCATCTGGGGCTCCCCGATGGCCGACGCGAACATCCACAACCACCGGCGCTGCCCGCTCATCTTCCTGGGCCGGGCCGACGGCCACCTGACCGGCAACATCCACATCAAGGCGACGGACGGAACCCCGATGGCGAACGCGATGCTGGCTCTCGTCCAGTCGCTGGGTCTGGAAATGGAGTCCTTCGGAGACAGCAACGGAACGCTGGAGCTGAACGCGCCGGTCGTGGAGACCGACTGACCGACCGCACAACGACGGGAGAGAAAGGGAGAGAGTTCGTGCGCCAACTTCGTGGAATCCGGATCCGGCTCGGCGTCGCTGCCGCGTCGCTGCTGCTCCTCGCCACCGTCGGGATCACGGCCCCGCCCGCGGCGGCGCCCGTTGCCGATGCGGCGCGGATGGGCGACCTCGCCTCGGTGAGAACGCTCCTGGCCGACGGGGAGGACGCGAACGCCGCCCACGGCGACGGGATGTCCGCCCTCCACTGGGCGGCGCAACGCGGTGACGTCGAACTCGCCCGGACGCTGGCGCAGGCCGGGGCCGCCGTGGACGCGACGACCCGGATCGGCGACTACACGCCGCTCCACATCGCGAGCGAGGCGGGTCGGGCCGAAGTCGTCGAGCTGCTCCTCGGAGCCGGCGCTGACGCCTCGGTTCGGAGCTCGAACGGCACCACCCCGCTCCACCTCGCTGCCTCCGCGGGGAGCGTCCAGGCCATCACGGCGCTGCTCGATTCCGGCGCCGAAGTGGATGCGCGCGAGGCGACCTGGGGCCAGACGCCGCTGGTGTTCGCGGCCTCGAAGGATCGCTTCTACGCGATCCGCACGCTGCTGGAGCGGGGCGCCGACCCGGCCCTCGCCAGCCACACCGTGGATCTCATGGATGACTTCATGCTGGCCCAGGGCGCCCGGAATCGGCAGCGCGAGGTGCTGAAGGCGTTCGCCGGTGAGGGAAGCCCGACTTCGGCCCAGGTACAAGCCGCCGTGCTCGCGGCTCGCGACTTCTACGTCGCCGGAGAGGTTCCCGAGATTGACGGCAGCGACGATCCGTTCTTCCGGTTCCGGATGCCGCAGGTCAAGGCCAAGGGCGGTCTCACGGCGCTGCACCACGCCGCGCGACAGGGCTACACCGATTCGGTGACCGCGCTTCTCGACGGGGACGCCGACATCAACCAGCTCTCGGAGGCCGACGGCTCCAGCGCGCTTCTGATGGCGGCGATCAACGCCCACTTCGACCTCGCGCTCCTGTTGCTCGAACGCGGAGCGGATCCGAACGTGGCCGCGTCCGACAACGGCGTCACGCCGCTGTGGGCGACGGTGAACGCCAAATGGCAGCCGCGAACGCGGTTTCCCCAGCCGCAGCAGCACGGGTTCCAGCAGGCGAGCTACCTCGACCTGATGCGGGCGCTGCTCGAAGCGGGCGCCGATCCCGACGCCCGGATCGACGAGCACCCCTGGTACATGGTGTACAGCGGCTGCGGCAACCGGAACTGCGGCCTGGCGAATACGCAGGGATCCACGGCCTTCTGGCGCGCCGCCTATGCGACCGACCTGCCCGCGATGAAGCTGCTCGTCGAGTACGGCGCCGATCCCCACATCCCGACGCGCGCGGCGCAGCCGCGTCCTCTTCGGCGCGGCTCGATCGCCTCGAACACCGACAAGGGGCCGCTGGCGGTGCTCCCGGCAGCGCCCGGGCTGTGGGTGCCGACCGATCTCAGCGCGATGGGACCGGATCCCTCGGGTCTGCCGCCGTACAAGGCCGGGGATCCGGGTGTCTATCCGATCCACGCCGCGTCCGGCGTGGGCTACGGCGAGGGATTCGCCGGGAACGCGCACCGTCACGCCCCGGACGGCTGGCTGCCAGCAGTCCGCTACCTGATCGAGGAGCTGGACGCCGACATCAACCAGCGCGACTTCAACGGCTACAACGCGCTCCACCACGCAGCGGCCCGCGGCGACAACGAAATGATCCTCTACCTGGTGGAGAACGGCGGGGATGTGACTGCGGTCAGCCGCCGTGGTCAGACCACGGCCGACATGGCGAACGGCCCGGTCCAGCGAGTTTCGCCGATCCCCGAGACCGTCGCTCTCCTCGAGAGTCTGGGCTCGAAGAACAACAACAACTGCGTATCGTGCTGAGGCCGGGTTCCCTGCGCCACGCAGGGCGCCGGCTGCCGGTCCTTTTCGCGCTCGCGGCCGCCCTTCCGGGGGCGGTCGCCGCGCAGGATCCGCCGCCGCCCTGGATCGAAATGACGATCGTCGGCGTCGCCCCGACAGGTGTGGACGATTTCCTTGCGGCGCAGCAGGAACTCGCCGCGATGGAGAAGGACGCCGGCGTTCCCTCGCGCAGTGTCGGTCGAACGGCGGTATTCGGTGACGCCTACCGGTTTCTCATCGTGAAGCCGGTCAGCCAGTTTGCTGCCTACGATCGCACCGCGCGAGCCGATGCCGACCGCGCTCGCGTTGAGAGCCGGATCGAACGGGTCGTGACCCGCCGGGAGTCGCTCGCACTCCGGGCCACCCACGAACTGGACAATCCGTTGCCCGAAGGCGAGGAACCGGTCCTGACCCTGGTCCAGAGGGTGTCGGTCGTGCCCGGGAAGGAGCAGGACTACCTGCGGGTCATGATGGAGGATGTGCTGCCGCACTTCACCGAAGCCGGGATGCACCATTCGACCGGCGCGATCACACTCGGCGGCGAGGGCGGCTACGTTCACTTCTTCCACTTCGACAACTTCGCCGCCCTCGACCAGGGTTCACCGATGGCGCGCGCGCTCGGGCCCGAGGCGGCGCTCGAAGTCATGTCGAAGCTCGCCGGCGCCGTGAGTCGCGCCGAGCAGTGGTTGGTCCGCCATCTCCCGGATCTCAGCTTCCTCGAGGAGACCGAGGAAGAGGAGTAGTCTGGAGCGCCCTATGGCGCGCCGCTCTCCTACCGATCGCCGCTCCCCTATGGAGCGCCCCGGTTCTCCCGGTAGGGGTTCTCCAGAGCGGCACCGCGCCCCACTCCAGCCGGCGCACCATGGATCGCCGCTCCCCTATGGAGCGCCGCCCTCGTATGGAGCGCCCCGGTTCTCCCGGTAGGGGTTCTCCAGAGCGGCATCGCATCCCATCCCAGCCGGCGCCTCAGCGCAAGCACTCCGCGCGCTTGATCCTGTCCAATCGCATACCATGATGTCCGATTGGACAGGTTCATTCCGCGCCGCGCCCTCGCCGAAGTCGAGGACGCCCTCCGCCGGCAGCCGGCGGTCGCGCTCCTCGGGCCGCGTCAGGCGGGAAAGACCACGCTCGCGCTCGAAATTGCGCGACAGCGGCAGGCGCTGTATCTCGATCTCGAGCTGCCGGCGGACCGGCAGCGCCTGACCGACGCCGCCACCTTCCTCGAGACGTTCCACGATCGCCTCGTCATCCTCGACGAAATCCACCGGGCGCCCAACCTGTTCGCGCCGCTCCGCGGGATCATTGATCGCGGCCGGCGATCCGGTCGGGCGAATGGTCGTTTCCTGATCCTCGGTTCCGCCTCCTTCCTTCTGCTCCGGCAGTCGGAGAGTCTGGCTGGTCGGCTCGGGCGGGTCGAACTGAACCCCTTCGGCGTTCTCGAGGTGGCTCCGGAGGCGGGGCGACGCCTGTGGATCCGCGGCGGGCTCCCCCTCGCGTTTCTCGCCAAGTCCGGGAGCGACAGTCTCCGGTGGCGACGGGAGCTTCTGCTTGCGTACTGCGAAAGGGATCTGCCCGCCTTCGGATCGCGCGTTCCGCCAGCGGTTCTGAACGACCTGTTCACGATGCTGGCGCACGCGCAGGGAACTCCGGTCAGGACAGCCCGGCTGGCGTCCAACCTCTCGCTCGCGGCGCCGACGGTGCGGCGCGCGATCGAGCTTCTTGGCGGACTCCACCTGCTCCGCGTCGTGCGGCCGTACGTCCCGAACCACGGCAAGCGCCTGGTGAAGTCGCCGCGGGTCTATGTCCGGGACAGTGGTCTGCTCCACGCGCTTCTCGGAATCGCGGATTTCCATGCTGTCGCCGGACACCCGGTCCTGGGAGCGAGCTGGGAGGGTTTCGTGATCGAGAATCTTCTCGGCGTGGCTCCGTTCGGAACCCGAGCCTCCTGGTACCGCACCCGCGGCGGCGCCGAACTCGACCTCGTACTCGAGATCCCCGGACACTCCGCCCCGTGGGGGATCGAGGTCAAGTACGGCCACGCGCCCCGGATCCCGCGGGGCTTCTACGCCTCCGTCGAGGACATCCAGCCCGAGCGCGCCTTCGTCGTGACTTCAGGGAAAGAGCGCTACCCCCTGCGGAACGGAGTGGAGGCCATCGGACTCCGCGAGATGGCCACCCTCCTCGCGCAGGCATGAGCCCCGGTTGGCGGTCGCGGCGGTGGTGTCGCACAATCGCCGGATGATCGTCACCTCCCGCTCCCCCGGCTTTCGGTTCGCCGCGCTCATCGTCGCCTTGACCGTCTCGTGCGCGGGGCCGCCACCCATGGAGGAGGGCGAACCGGCTCCTCCTCCCGGAGCAGACGCCCACGAGGGCGCCGCCTACGAGATCACCGAGGTCCGGCCCGGGATCTGGCACGCGGTGGGGACCGGCGCCATGAACGTCGGGGCGAACGCCTCGCTGGTGGATCTCGGCGAGTCGCTCCTGCTCGTGGACTCCCACATCACCCCCGCGGCCGCGTGGGTTCTGCTCGACGAGCTGGGGGCGGTGACCCCGAAGCCGGTTCGTTACGTCGTCAACACCCACTTCCACTTCGACCACATCCACGGCAACCAGATCTTCGGTGACGAGGTCGAGATCCTCGGGCACGAGGCGACCTACGAGATCGTGGCTTCCGGGGGATCGGTCTCGGGCACGGCGTGGGATTCGTTCGTCGGGACGCTCCCGGATCAGATCGCGGCGATCGAGGCCGATCTGGCGGCGGCTTCCGAGGAGGACCGGGCGGCGATCGAAGCGAACCTGGCGCGGATGCGCGCCTACCAGGAGGCCACCGCGGCGATCGAGCCGGTGGCGCCGACGATCACGCTGGACCGGCGGCTCACGATCTACCGGGGCGGGGAGGCGATCCAGCTTCTGTGGATGGGACGCGGCCACACCAGCGGGGACGTCGTCGTCCACCTGCCGCAGCGACGGGTCCTGATCACCGGCGACCTGATCCCGTTCGGCCTCCCGTTCATGGGGGACGGCTTCCCCGACTGGGGCGAGACGGTGCGCCGCGTCGCCGGGCTGGATTTCGAGGTCGTTCTCCCCGGGCACGGGCCGCACTTCGAGGACGCGCAGAAGCTGGAGAACCTGGCGGCCTACCTCGACGACTTCTGGGAGCAGGCGGAGACGGCGCACGGCAGCGGCCTCGGCGCCGCGGATGCCGCCGAGCGGCTGGATCTGACCGCGCACGCCGACAACTTCCCCGGCCTCATCCCCGGTCCCGGAGCGCCGCTGGTGGCAGTGGAGCGGGCCTATCGGCTGTTCGAGGAGGGCTCCGCGCCCGACCCGAACTGACTCGTCGTCCGCCGCGTCCGGGGCAGTCGTCGCTCTGGCGCAGGCGGCGATTCGCTGGCGTCGTTCGCACTAGAATGCGGCCATGCAGGCCGTTTCCATCACCGAGTTCACTTCGTATCTCTCCCGCTACATGGAGATCGTGCGGCTGGGCGGCGAGGTCGTCCTGCTCGACGAGGCCGAGAAACCGATCGCCAGACTCATCCCGGTGGAGCCGACCGGCGATGCAGACCTGGACCGTCTGGTCGCACTCGGGATCCTGCGGCCGGGTCGCGGCGACCCCCGGAAGATCCTCGACACGAAGCCCCTCAAGCTTCCGGCGAGTGTTCTCGAGGCCCTCCTCGAGGAGAGGGGACGGCTCTGAGGTACTGGGACTCGTCCGCCCTCGTGCCCCTCATCCTCGATGAGCCCTCCACGGAGCTTGTGCGCCGCTGGTTCGAGGAGGATCCATGGACCGTGACGTGGTGGTGGAGCCGCGTCGAGGTTGTGAGCTCGATCGAGAGGCGGCTGAGGCAGGGCATTTTTCGGCCGTCGGACCGCTGCAACGCAATCGAGCGGCTGGAAGCGCTCGGAAGCCGCTGGTTGGAGGTCACCGAGATGGATCCCGTTCGCGCTCGCGCCCTCTCGCTCATCGCCCGCCATCCGCTGCGGGCCGCCGACGCCGGGCAGCTCGCGGCGGCAGTGCTCGTTCGGGAACATCGCCCCGGAGTGAGCGGGTTCGTGTCGCTTGACAGGCGATTGGCGGAGGCGGCCCGCCGCGAGGGCTTTCTGGTCCCGTCAGAGTCCGGCTGACGCGTTCGCAGCCGGTCCGGCGCCGGGCTTCGTCGTCTTCCGGTTTCCCTTGCGCCGCTTGTTCGCAGCCGCAGCGCGGAGCTGGTGGATGTGCTCGTACATGTACCAGACGCCGATGCTGCGCCACGGTCGCCATGTGTCGCTGATCTCGACATAGGCGGCTCGCGGGGCCCGGTCCGGGAGCGCGTAGAGATCGCGCATCGCGGCCAGGACTGCGGCGTCTCCGGAGGCGAAGACATCGGGTCGGTTCAGCGTGAAGATGAGGTGCATGTGCGCGGTCCAGTCGCCGATGCCGCGGACCGCGGTGAGTTCCCGTCGCACCGCTTCGTCGTCGAGGGTTGGGAGCGCATCGAGTTCCAGCGAGCCCGACTCGACCCTGCGGGCCAGATCCCGGAGGTAGCCGATCTTCTGGCGGGAGAGCCCGACTCCTCGCAGCTCGGGCTCGCCCCGGTCGAGGATGGCCTGCGGGGTCGGGGGCTCGCCGCCGGTCAGCGCCCACAGGCGGCGGTGGATCGTGCGGGCCGCGGCCGCCGAGATCTGCTGGGCGACGATGGCGCCCACGAGCGTGCCGAACGAGTTGGGACGGGGGGCGAGGGTGCAGGGGCCGGTGCGGTGGATCAGGGCGCCGAGAACCGGGTCGCGCGCCGCCAGGAGTGTCTCGGCCTCCTTCCAGTCGGGCGACTCCGGGGTCGGGTGCGGGGTCCACGGTCCCTCGGTCGGCATGGCGGTTGAGTGTACGAACGGACGGCGCGGCGTGGTAGAATCGGCGAGTCATTAGGTCGCATTTGGCCGACCGGAACTCCGATGGCCGGCGTCCCGCCGCGCCGAACCAGCCTCCGCCCGCGTGCGCGGCGCCCTTGTCCGGGGTCGCTCCACGACATCCGCGTCCCCCTGAGTCCCCTTTCCTGACTCCCCTTCCCTGACTCCCCATTCTCTGACGCCCCCTCCATGATTCGCCTCTCCAAGAGCACCGACTACGCCCTGATGGCGCTCTCCGATCTGGCTTTCCTCCCGCCCGGGCAGACGGTAAGCGCCCGCCAGCTCGCGGCGAACCACCATCTCCCTCCCGAGCTCGCGGCGAAGGTGCTCCAGCGGTTGAAGCGGTCCGGGATCGTGAAGACCCGCCGGGGGATCCATGGGGGGTATCGTCTCGCGCGCCCGGCCGAGGAGATCGGGATCACCGAGGTCATCGAGTCCGTCGAGGGGCCGCTCGCGCTCGTCGAGTGCCTGCTCGACGATCCGGATTGCTCGCTGGTCCCGACCTGTTCGGTGCGCACTCCTCTCCACCGGATCCACGAGCGGCTGCTCGAGGCGCTCTCCGAGCTGACTCTGGCTCATGTCGTCGCCGACTCCGGCCTCTCGGCGCCACACGGTGGGCTCACGCTCCCCGTCCTGCAGTAGGACCCCGTCCTCCCCGACCCGCCCATGCCCGAAACCCAGAGAACGCTCGGTTCCGCCGAGGTGGAACAGCTCGTTGCGAGGGACTACGCCTACGGGTTCGTCACCGACATCGAGACCGAGAAGGCGCCGAAGGGCCTCTCGGAAGATGTGATCCGGCTGATTTCCGCCAAGAAGGAGGAGCCGGAGTGGATGCTCGAGTGGCGGCTCCGCGCCTACGCAGCGTGGCAGGAGATGAAGGAGCCCGTGTGGGCCAAGGTCTCCTACGAACCGATCGCCTACGACGACATCTACTACTACGCCGCCCCGAAGAGCGCGGTCGAGGACGGGCCGAAGAGCCTCGACGACATCGATCCGGAACTCCGCCGGACCTACGAGAAGCTGGGCATCCCGCTGGTCGAGCAGCAGCGGCTCGCCGGGGTCGCGGTGGACGCCGTCTTCGATTCGGTCTCGGTGGCGACCACCTTCAAGGAGAAGCTCTC
Source organism: Acidobacteriota bacterium (assembly GCA_022822745.1). GTDB lineage: Bacteria > Acidobacteriota > Vicinamibacteria > Marinacidobacterales > Marinacidobacteraceae > JAJEAO01. The sequence goes on along the minus strand of JAJEAO010000114.1, from coordinate 31,729 downwards.
CGAGATGGGGGTCATCTTCTGCAGCTTCTCGGAGGCGGTGAAGGAGCACCCCGAGCTGGTCCGGAAGTACCTGGGCTCGGTCGTGCCCCATTCCGACAACTTCTTCGCCTGTCTGAACTCGGCGGTCTTCTCGGACGGCTCATTCGTGTACGTGCCGAAGGGCGTGCGCTGCCCCATGGAGCTGTCCACGTATTTCCGGATCAACGCTTCGGAGACCGGGCAGTTCGAGAGGACGCTCATCGTGGCCGATGAGGGCAGTTACGTGAGCTACCTCGAAGGCTGCACCGCCCCGATGCGCGACGAGAACCAGCTCCACGCCGCGGTCGTGGAACTCGTGGCGCTCGAAGGAGCCCGCATCAAGTACTCCACGGTGCAGAACTGGTATCCGGGCGACGAGAACGGGGTGGGGGGCATCTACAACTTCGTGACGAAGCGCGGCAAGTGCGCCGGGGACCGCTCGCACATCAGTTGGACCCAGGTCGAGACCGGTTCGGCGATCACCTGGAAGTATCCGAGCTGCATCCTGCTCGGAGACCATTCCATCGGCGAGTTCCATTCGATCGCGCTCACCGCGAACCGGCAGCAGGCGGACACCGGAACCAAGATGATCCACATCGGCCGGAACACCCGCAGCACGATCATCTCGAAGGGAATCTCGGCGGGTCACGGACAGAACACCTACCGCGGCCAGGTGCGGGTGCTTCCGGGCGCATCGGGCGCGCGCAACTTCTCCCAGTGCGATTCGCTGCTCATCGGGGCCCACGCCGGCGCCCACACCGTGCCCTACATTGACGTGGCGAACCCGGACACGCAGCTCGAACACGAGGCGAGCACGTCCCGGATCGGGGAGGACCAGTTGTTCTACTGCCGCCAGCGCGGGCTCGATCCCGAGGAGGCGGTCTCGCTCATCGTGAACGGCTTCGCCCGCGACGTCCTGTCGGAACTGCCCATGGAGTTCGCGGTCGAAGCCCAGAAACTGCTGGACGTGAGCCTGGAGGGGGCGGTCGGATGACTCCGCTTCTCGAGATCAGCGACCTGCGGGTCGAAGTCGAGGGGCGCGAGATCCTGCGCGGCCTCGACCTGGTGATTCCCGCCGGAGAGACCCACGCGATCATGGGTCCGAACGGTTCGGGGAAGAGCACGCTCGCCTACGCCATCGCCGGCCGGGAGGGCTACGAAATCACCGGCGGGTCGCTCCGGTTCCGGGGGGAGGACATCGCGGACTGGGAGCCCGAGCAGCGCGCGCGCGCCGGGATCTTCCTCGCGTTCCAGTACCCGGTGGAGATCCCCGGCGTGAACAACACCTACTTCCTGAAGGCTGCAGTGAACGAGACCCGGAAACACCGGGGCGAGCCGGAGCTGGACGCGATGGACTTCCTCGCCCTGATGCGCCGGTGGGTGAAGGAGCTCGACTTCGACCCCGAGCTCATCCGCCGGCCGGTGAACGCGGGTTTTTCCGGCGGCGAAAAGAAGCGCAACGAGATCCTCCAGATGTCCGTGCTCGAGCCGACTTTCGCCGTGCTCGACGAGACGGACTCCGGGCTGGACATCGATGCGCTGCGCATCGTCGCCGACGGCGTGAACCGGATGCGTTCCCCGGAGCGGGGCTTCCTCGTGATCACCCACTACCAGCGGCTCCTGAACCATCTCGTCCCGGACCGGGTTCATGTGCTCCGGCGTGGCCGCATCGTGGAGAGCGGCGGCGGAGAGGTGGCTCTGCGGCTGGAGGCCGAGGGGTACGGGAGGGCGACGGCGCCGGTGGGCGCCTGATCCGCACCCGAAGCACGGTGGCCATCCCTCGGATGACGGCCTGCGCGCCGGCCGACGCCCGCGCCCGGATGCTGGCGCTCGTTCCCGCCGGCGCCTCCGCGTCGGAGGAGCGGCGGCGCTTCGTGACCGGGTTCTTCCGGCGCGGCGGCTTTCCGACCCGGAAGGACGAGGACTGGCGGTTCTCCGGATTCGGCGCGCTCGGGCGGATTCGATTCCAGCTTGTGGATGCGGGCTCCGGCGTCGTCGAGCCGTGGCCCGGCGAGACAGCGGGCGAGGCGGTGCTCGTGGGTGGCGTCCCTGCGGAGCCGGCTCTCTCTCCACCGGGCGTCCGGGTGGAGTCGTTCCGGGCCGACGCCGCACCGGAGGATCTCTTCGACCGCGATCCGGACGGAACCCTGCGGCCCGCGCTTCCGGTGTTCCTCGCCGACGCGCGGGACCGGCTGCATCGGCCGGGACTGGATCTCGCGGCCTGTTTCCGGCACCCGCTCGAGATGCTGAACGCGGGTCTCTTCACCGGTGGCGCGGCGGTGCGGGTCGCAGCCGGCGTGGACAGCGGCCCGGTCCTCCTGCGCTCCGTCCGCGGCGAGGACGCCGGCGGCGCCCCGGGCATGCTCCATCCGCGCTTCCTGGTCACGCTCGAGCCGCGGAGCCGCGCCACCGTGATCGAGATCCACGAAGGCCGACACGCGAGTCGGCAGGGCTGGACGAACCCCAGCACGGTCGTCCGCATCGGCTCGGGGGCCCGGCTCGACTATCTCCGGCTCTCCACCGAGACGGGCGGCGGCAGCCACACCGGTCGGACGACGTTCCACCTCGACCGGGACGCCCGGGTGAAGAGCACGGTCCTGTCCCTCGGCCGCATGAGGCACCGCCACGACGCCACCGCCGTGTTCCGCGGCGAGGGCAGCTCGGCTTCGCTGAACGGACTGTTCGTGGGCGCCGGACGGGAGCGGGCGGAGCACCACACGCTCGTGGTCCACGCGGCCCGCCACGCCACCAGCCGGCAGCTCTACAAGGCGGTGCTCGCCGACGAGGCGCGCACTGTCTTCGACGGACAGGTCGTCGTGGCCCCGGGAGCGGCGGGCAGCGACGCCTCCCAGTCGAATCGGAACCTCCTCCTCTCCGACGGCGCGCGGGCGCATACCCAGCCCCGGCTCGAGATCCACGCCGACGATGTGAAGTGCGCCCACGGCGCGGCGATCGGCCGGCTCGACGAGGATGCTCTGTTCTACCTGCGCTCGCGGGGGCTCGGCGCGCTCGATTCGCGGGACCTGCTCGTCGAGGGGTTCGCGGGCGAGATCGTGGAAGGGGTTGCCGACGAGCGGGCGCGAACTCTGACGGCAGCCTCGCTCGCGCGGGTGCGGGGACGCGGCCGGTGACTCCGGACGTCGCCGCGGCCACCGGCTACGACCTGGAGCGCGTGCGGCGGGACTTCCCCATCCTCTCCGAGGAGGTCCACGGGCGGCCGGTCGCCTATCTGGACAACGCCGCCAGCGCGCAGAAGCCGCTGGCGGTGCTCGACGCGATGGATCGGATCCACCGGACCGGTTACTCGAACATCCACCGGGCGGTCCACGAGTTCGCCCAGCGCGCCACCGACGCCTACGAGACCGCCCGCCGTCGGATGGCCGCTTTCCTCGGGGCGGACTCGCACGAAGAGGTCGTCTTCCTCCGCGGAGCGACCGAGGCGCTGAACCTGGTCGCCTCCTGCCTCGGCCGCCATGTCCTCCGCGCCGGGGACGAGGTGCTGCTGACCGGCATGGAGCACCACTCGAACATCGTGCCCTGGCAGATGGCGTGCGAAGCCGCCGGGGCCCGGGTGGTGGCGGCCCCGGTGACGGAGCGCGGCGAACTCGATCTCGACGCCTTCCGGGGTCTCCTCGGCGACCGGACCCGGATCGTCTCGGTGGTTCACGTCTCGAACACGATGGGAACCGTGAATCCCGTCGCGGAGATCGCGCGGCTGGCGCGCGAACGGGGGGCGTTCGTCTGCGTGGACGGCGCGCAGGCCGCGCCGCACCGGCCGATCCGGGTGGACGAGCTCGGCTGCGACTTCTATGCGGTCTCGGGGCACAAGATGTACGGCCCCTCCGGGATCGGCGTGCTGTGGGGCCGGCGCCGGCTCCTCGAAGCGATCCCGCCGTACCAGGGGGGCGGCGACATGATCCGGAGCGTCCGGTTTTCCGGGACGACCTACGCCGACCCACCGGCGAAATTCGAGGCGGGCACCCCGCACATCACCGGCCCCGCCGGGCTCGCCGCCGCCGCCGATTACCTCGAGGATCTCGGATTCGATGCAGTGGCGGCGCACGAGGAGGCGCTCCGCGCCCTCGCCGAGGAGCTCCTTCTCCAGATCCCTGGGGTCCGGATCCTCGGGACCGCCCCCGGAAAGGCGGCCGTCGTGTCCTTCCTGGTGGACGGAGTGCATCCGCACGATCTCGGGACCATTCTCGACCACGAAGGGGTGGCGGTCCGCGCCGGCCACCACTGCACGCAGCCGCTCATGGAGCGCTTCGGGGTGCCGGCCACGACGCGGGCGTCGTTCGGCCTCTACAACACGCGCGCGGAGGTCGAGCGGCTCGCCGCCGGCGTCCGAACCGCGATCGGGGTCTTTCGGGGATGAGCTTCTCGGGCGGATTCGCCGACCTCTATCGCGAGGTCATCCTCGACCACAGCCGCAGTCCGCGGAACTTCGGGCGCCTCGAGGGCGCGAACCGCGAGGCCGACGGGTTCAATCCGCTGTGCGGGGATCGCCTCAAGCTGTCGCTGCGCGTCGAGGACGGCGCGGTCCGGCAGGCATCCTTCGTCGGGGACGGCTGCGCGATTTCCACGGCGTCCGCGTCGCTTCTCACCGAGGCGCTTCAGGGGCTGAGCGAGGCCGAGGCTCTTGCACTCGCTGACCGTTTCCGACAGATGGCGGCCGGAGAGATCCATCCGGACGAGGCCGAGCTCGGCAAATTGAGCGCGCTGGCCGGGGTTCGGGCCTACCCGATGCGGGTGAAGTGCGCCACTCTCGCCTGGCATGCCCTCCGCGTCGCTCTCGAACGCCGCGGGGAAGTGGCGCGAACCGAATGACGAGGACAAGGAGCGGAACAGGACCATGAGTGAAGCGGTGGAGACGACGGAGACGAACGGCGCGGGCGCTGTCGAAGCGCAGGTCGTGGATGTCCTGAAGACCTGCTACGACCCCGAGATCCCGGTGGACATCTACGAGCTGGGCCTCGTGTACCGGGTCGAGGTGGACGACGCCGGCAAGGTCGAGGTGGACATGACGCTGACTTCGCCGGCGTGCCCGGTCGCGGGAACGTTGCCTCCCGAGGTGGAGGCCAAGATCAACCGGCTGGACGCGGTCTCCTCGGTTCAGGTCGATCTGGTGTGGGATCCGCCGTGGAACCCCGACCGGATGACGGACGCGGCCAAGCTGCGCCTGGGTCTCCTGTAGAGTCGGGGGGCCAGGTCGCAGCCTGGACGACCGGGGCCGGATCGGCTCCGGCCCGTCCGGTGGCGCGCTGGTGGAGATGGAAACCATGTCGAGACGAGCCCTGCTGATCCTGATCGCCACGGCGTTCGCCGCCGCCTGCGGCGGAGGGGACGATCCCGCCCCGACCACGCCGGTCGCTCCGGCCCCGGCTCCGGCGCCCGAGCCGAGCCAGGATCCGGAGGAGGTCTTCTTCGAGGTGCGGTTCTCACCCGAGTTCGTGGGGTCGGCGGATGTGCCGCCGGTCTTCTCGTTGACCTTCGGCGGTGCGCTGTCGTGGATGGAGTTCGACGGCACGCCATGCTCCCTGATGCTCGACGAGGCGGAGTTCCACCGGATCCGCGATGCGATCCTGGATGTCGGCCTCTCCGGGATCGGAGAGGAGACGGTCCGGGCCCCGGAGGGAGCGCAACCGACGCCCGCCTTCGGATTCATCCTGCACGAAGGCGGCGAGACGCACACGCTGTGGGTCGAGGGCTTCGCCGTGGTGGAGCACACCGATGAGCGTGTCCTGAAGCTCCACGATCTCTACCTGCAACTCGGCGACCGGGTCACCGGCGTTCCCTGCGGCTGACTCCACGAGCCCAGTCCGCGGGGGCGGCGTCGTCGCAACGGTGGCGCTTCGGCGGGCGCTATCGGGAAGGAGGCTGCGCTGACGCACCGCGGGAGGCCGAAGAGCACCGATGAAGATGCTCACCTGGAACGTGAACAAGGCGGGCCGCTCCCGGCGCGGGCTCTGGGAAGTCGTCCGCAGAGAGGACGCCGACATCGTCGTGCTTCAGGAAGTGACCGGGATTCCGAAGGCGATCCTGAGCCATACCCAGTGTCACTGGATCTCGCCGAGGTACTTCGGCGGTCACAACGCCCCGTTCTCCTCGGCGATCCTCTCGAAGGGGTTCATCGAGGCGACCCCGTTCCTGGTCTCGGAGTCCGAGTGGGCCAATCGGATCCAGCGGGAGCGCTACGGCTGGATCATCGGGTGCCGGACCACCCTTGACTCCGGCGAGTCGTGCCGGGTGGTCGGTGTTCACTCCCCGGCCTTCCGTATTCCCCGGGATCAGCAGACAGCCGAGGAGATAGCAGACCTCAAGCTGGAGATGCACGAGGATGTCTGGTTCACGGAGGTTCTGTGCGCGCTGCTGTCGGGCTCCGGGATCAGCGATCGGGAGAACTGGATCGTGGCTGGGGACTTCAACAGCTCGGTGCTGTTCGATGAACCGTCCGATCGCGGGAACCGGGAGATCATCGCGCGGCTGAACCGTCTCGGTCTGACCGACTGCCTGAGCCATCACCACGGGCGGCCCGTTCCCACCTTCAAGAACCTGCGGGGTGGGCGGGTCGTCCACCAGTTGGACTACTGCTATGTGAACACTCCTATGCGGAAGCGCCTGAAGGAGGCCCGCGTGCTGACCCCGGGGGACGTGTTCGACGCCCAGCCCCGGCTGAGTGACCATCTCCCGATCGTGTGCGAATTCACCTGAGCGCCATTGACCCCGAACATTTCGAGTGCGCCGCGCTCCCTGCCGAGGGAGCGACTGACGAGGCATGCGGCCAGCGGAAATGGCCGGGAAATCCAAAGCGGCATTTTCGATATTCCTGATATTCTGAAGTGAGTGTTTCGACGTGCGCTGGATCTGCCGCCGATCGGCACCGAGACGTTCTTCCTGTGGGGCCCGCGCCAGACCGGGAAGACGACGCTCCTCTGGACGGTCTATCCGGATGCCCGCTGGGTGGATCTCCTCAGAACCGACGAGTTCGCCCGCTACGCGACTCGTCCGGCGCGACTGCGGGAAGAGCTGGTGGCCGATCCTCCACCGTCAGGCCAGGTCGTCGTGGACGAGGTTCAGAAAGTTCCCGTGCTCCTTGATGAAGTCCACTGGCTCATGGAGGACCGCGAGCTCCACTTCGCCCTGAGCGGATCCTCGGCCCGGCGGGTGAGGCGAGCCGGAGTGAATCTGCTGGGAGGCCGGGCCCTCCGGTACTCGCTCTCGGGCCTCTCGGCGAGCGAGATCGGCCCCTCGTTCGACCTCGACCGCCTCCTGAACTACGGCTACCTGCCCCGCATCTACGGGTCCGATCGGGCGGATCGGCGGCTCGCGGCCTATGTGGCGGACTACCTGCAGCAGGAGATCGCGGCCGAGGGCGTCGTGCGGCGCCTGCCGGTGTTCTTCGACTTCCTCGCGGCGGCCGCGTTCAGCGACGGCGAGACAGTCAACTTCGCATCGGTGGCGCGAGAGACTGGAGTGTCCGGTCCCACGATCCGGGAGTACTTCGGGATCCTGGAGGACACGCTCCTCGCCTCGTAGCTCCCGGCCTTTCGCAAGCGCCCCAGGCGGAGGGTGGCGCAGGCGCCGAAGTTCTACTTCCACGACGTGGGCGTCGTGAACCGGCTGACCGGGCGCGGACGCGTGAGGCCGGGCTCCCGCGACTACGCGAAGGCGTTCGAGAACTGGGTGTTCCACGAACTCCGGACCTGGACCGCCTGTCGCGCCCCCGACGTGGCCCTGAGCACATGGCGCCTTTCGTCGGGCGCCGAAGTGGATTTCATCCTCGGGGACATGGAAACGGCAATCGAGGCCAAGTCCTCACGCAACATCACGAGCGACCACTTGAAGGGCCTGCGGACTCTCCTCGCGGACCACCCGGGTGTGGCGCGCCGGTTCGTCGTCTGTCGGGAGCCACGGCCTCGTCAGACCGCGGACGGGATCACGATCCTGCCCGTCGGCGATTTCGTGGAGCGGCTCTGGTCGGGCGCGCTGGCGTGAGGCTGCGACCCCTCACCGCGAGCCCGCTCGATCTACGCCGCGCGGCTGACGGTGGTCCGGACGTCGCTCGGTCGAGAGGGGTCAGAAGGGAACGACATCCTCGTCTTCGTCGGACGATGCGGGCCCCCGGGCGGTTCCCGCCGCGCCTGGTCGTGGAGGCGGCTCCGGCGGCGGGGCGGTGCGTCGTTCGTAGTCGCGGATCGCGTCCTTTGCGAGGCGCTCGACCTCGCCGCTCTGCTCGGCCCGGAACAGGAGTTCGAACGCGGCGTCTTCGTCCGGCGCGGCCCGGCTGATGAGCGCCCGGGGCGCGGCCGAGATCCATCGCCCGGTCTCGTCCGGCTTCGAGGGAGAGAAGACGCAGGCCCGCGTTTCGCCTTGCGCCATGCCCACCCAGCAGGTGATCCGCCAGTCGTCGAGTCGTGTGGTGTATATCCAGCCGTTCCCCGACGATGCCTCCCGGAACCGACTCCGATAGCCCTGGAGTTGATCGCGGGCAGGAACGGCGCCCTTCCCGTTCCCGGAGCGGCTCGAAGCCGTCGGGGTCTTTCCGGGCCCGGCGGCCTGCCTGCCTGCATCGCTCGGCCCGTGCCCCCGGCGTTCGCGAGGAACAGCGGGCGCCTTGTCTGAATTCGCAGCGCGCAGTTGCCTGAGGACCTCGGTCCGGATCCGTTCCGCGTCGGCTCGGATGCTCTCCGCTTCGGCCCGGTCGCGCCGCGCCTCTTCACGATCCTCGCGGGCCTGCTCGAGCAGCGCCCGACTCTCGTCCACGCTCTCGGTGATGGACTCCACGCCCTTCCGGAGTTCCTGGAGGTGGCGTTCCCGGTACGGCGTCAACGACTCGGCGAGCTGGCGGGCGAGGGCGTCGGGATTCAGCGAGGCGCTTTTTCCGAACTCCTCGAGGGACGCCTTCATGCTCGCCCGGATCTCCGCCGTGAGCTGCTCCGCGTCCACCAGCTCCGCGGACGGCGGTCCGGCGGATTCATCGAGCGCCGCGCCGATCCGGCCGCCGAGCTCTTCGATCCGCGCCGCCTCCCGTTCGTCCACTTTCCTCACCAGGCGCGTAAGCAGCCGGATCCGACGCGCGACCAGCCCCGCGCCCAGCGCGCCGGTGTAGAAGTGGGCGAATTCGTTCCGGATCCTGGTGGCGTCCGCGATGTGGCTCAGGTCACGGTTCGTGAACTCTCCGAAGTACCGGCGGTTGCCCCTGGCGATCCAGTAGAACTCGCGGATCTCCAGGTAGTGCCGGAGGTCCGGGCGGCGGTCCCCGTACTGGTGATACTCGAGCTGTCGATCCTCGTGCAGCGAACGCAGGATGCCTGCCTCCCACGCACTCCCGCAGTTCTGCTTCATCCGCTCGATCAGGTGGGAGCGCAGAACCGCGTCCCAGGTGTGGAGCGCCGCGGCGAGGCGAAGCAGGTCGCCGATCGCGGTCATGATCGCCGGGCGGCGGCGCGGACGAAGTCGTCGAAGAGCGCCTGGTCCACGCTGCCGGGAAGGCGCTCGGGGTGCCACTGGACGGCGTCGGCCCGCCAGTCGGCGTCGTCCCCGCGATACTCGACCGCCTCCACGGTGCCGTCGGGGGCGCGGGCGACCACGGCGAGCCCCGCTCCGAGCCGGTCCACCGCCTGGTGGTGGATGCTGTTCACGCTGCGTTCGCCGGCGCCGAGCGACCGGGCGAGCCGGCTGCCATGGTCCAGCACGACCGGGTGCCGGAACGCGATGTTGGCAGCCGCATCCTCCCCGATCGGCGGGTGGTTCGCCCACCCGCCGATGTCCTGGTGGAGCGTGCCGCCGAGCGCCACGTTCAGGGCCTGGAGTCCGCGGCAGATTCCGAGGAAAGGCAGCTTCCGCTCCCGGGCGGAGAGGACGAGCGCGACGTCCCAGGCGTCCTCTTCATGGTCTATGTCGGAGCTGACCCGTTCGTCGTTCTCGGTGTAGCACGAGGGGGAGATGTCCCCGCCACCCGTGAGGATGAGCCCGTCGAGCGCAGCGACCAGTTCCTCGATGGCGGCGAGCGGCGAGGGCGGCAGGATGAGCGGCAGCCCGCCGGCGCGACGCACGCCCTCGACGTACTCCTCGGCGAGGGTGTAGAGCGACTCGTTCCCGAGGACCGTGTTCACTCGCCGCCGCCAGGTCGTCAGCCCGATCCGGGGGCGCCGGGCGGGTCGGGGACCGTCCATCGTTTCAGCGACGCGGCTTTCGGATCCCGCGCAGCTCCCAGTCGCCGCCGAGCGCGGTGGACCGGACCTCCTCCGACTCGGTCGGCTGGGCGCCGAAGGCGGTCGGGATGGGCGCCGTTCCTTCCACAACCGGATTCGACAGTCGCCCAAGCCCCTCGACTTCCACGGTGACTTCGTCGCCGGGCGCCACCGGGCGAGATCCGGCGGGTGTTCCGGTGAACACCAGATCCCCCGGGAACAGGGTGTGGGTCCGGGACAGATCAGCGACGAGGTAGTGCGGATCCCACTCCATTTCGTCCGTGTTGCCCGATTGCCGAACTTCGCCGTTGACGAGCGTGCGCAGGGCCCGGCCGCGGAAGTCCCAGTCCCGAACGAGCGCGTCGAGCACCGGGCACAGGGTGTCGGCCCCCTTGACGCGCAGCATCGAGCCGGCGTCGGTGTCCCGAAAGTCGTGGAGTCCGAAGTCGTTCCCCACGGTGTAGCCGGCGATGAACCGCCCGGCGTCGTTCGGCGTCACGCCCCGGCACCGGGCCCCGATCACGGCCACGATCTCGCCCTCGAAGTTCAGGTAACGGCACCCGGGCGGGCGCACGACCGGATCACCGCTGCCGGTCAGAGCGGTCGTCGGCTTCATGAAATAGGTCGGCGCCGGGGGGAGGCGGACGCCGAACTCCTCGACCCGGCTGCGGTAGTTGAGATGGACGCAGAGGATCTTGCCGGGTCGGCCGAACGCGCGCATGAAGTCAGGAAACGACCGGCGCCCCTCCTTGCTCTCGGCGCGCCGCAACGGGCAGAGGGTACCTGCCCCCATTTCGTCCCCCGACCCCGCGCGGCCGGCCGGCCCCGAGGGTGCGGGGCGTACCATCCGGGAACCCTCGTGAAGCCCGCTCCCTGGTCCGCGATCGTCTCGCACGACACCTACCTCGACGGCGTGCCGTGGGAGCTGTTCGCCCGGATGCGGGACGCCGGAGGTCCGCTCTGGGTGGACGAGCCCGACGGGGCCGGGTTCTGGGCGCTGACCCGGCACCGGCACGTGTTGCGCGCCGGCTCGACGCCGCGCGACTTTTCCTGCGCCCGCGGCATCCGGCTGGAAGAGCTCGACGACGAGGAGCTGGAGGCGCGCCGGACGATGATGGAGTACGACGGCCTCGAACACGCCCGCCTGCGCCGGCTCGTCGGCGCCGGGTTCTCCCGCAAGTCCATCGCCGCCCGGGAAGACGCGGTTCGCGCCCTCGCGGTTTCGGTCGTGGAGCGGGCGCTCGAACACCGGGAGGTGGACTTCGTCTCCGCGATCGCGCGCGAGCTGCCGATCCGGATGCTATGCCGGATGCTGGGCGTGCCCGAGGAGGACGCCGACCCGCTCGTCGAGTGGGGGGACGCGCTCATCTCGAACGCGGACCCCGAGCTCTCGCTCGCGGTCGTGGATCAGGTGGATACCGAGGCCTACCGCCTCCTCCCGTTCCGGAGCCCGGCAGCGGTCTCGGTGTTCGACTATGCGAGCCGGATCCGGCGCGAGCGCCTCCAGCGGCCCCGGCCCGACATCCTCTCGGCGATGCTCCACGCCGACGCCGGCGGGCGACCGCTGACCGAGCTGGAGTTCCGGAACTTCTTCCTCCTGCTCATCGTCGCGGGGAACGAGACCACCCGGCACACGCTCTCGCTCGGCCTGCTGGCGCTCATGGAGCACCCGGAGGCGCTCCGCGAACTGGTCTCGCCGGACGCTCCCCGTCCGCTCTTCGAACTCGCCACCGAGGAGATCCTGCGCTGGACCTCGGTCACCATGCACTTCCGGCGCACGCTGACGCGGGATCTGGAGTGGGACGGCGCCGCGATGCGCGCCGGCGACAAGGCCGTCCTCTGGTACATCGCGGCGAACCGGGACGCCGAGGTGTTTCCCGAGCCGGACCGCTTCGATCTGCGCCGGCAGCCGAACCCGCATCTCGCGTTCGGCGCCGGACGCCACTTCTGCCTCGGCGCCTGGCTCGCGCGGCTCGAAGTCCGCGTGACCCTGGAGGAGATGTTCCGGCGCATCCGGTCGGTCGAGCCCGCCGGCGCCCCGGACCGGCTGCGATCCAACTTCATCCACGGGCTGAAGCGCCTGCCGGTGCGCTTCGAACTCCGCTGACCCTGTCCTCGCCCCGAAGGAGGTCCCCATGTCCCACGCCTCGACACTGGCCCGGCTCGCCGCCCCCGTCCTCGCGGTCCTCGTCGCCGCCGCCGGAGGCGCGGTGGCCGCCGAAGCGCCGTTCACGCTGGAGCAGGCGCTGTCGGCGCCCTTTCCTGCCTCGCTCACCGCCGCGCCTGACGGAAGCCGGGTGGCGTGGGTCTTCGACGAGCGGGGCGCCCGAAACGTCTGGGCCGCCGATGCGCCCGACTTCACCGGTCGCCGTCTGACCTCCTTCGAGGGGGACCACGGGACCACGATCAGCGCCCTCGCGTTCTCGCGCGACGGCCGCAAGCTGGCGTTCATCCGGGGCGATGGCCCGAACCGCGCCGGCGAGCTGCCCAATCCCACGAGCGACCCGGCGGGCGTGGAGCGGGCGCTGTGGGTCATCGAGGGGGACGGCGAGCCCCGGCGGCTCACCGACTCCGCTTCGGCGCCGCTCTTCGTCCCCGACGGAAGCGCGCTGCTGTTCCTGCGGCGGGGACGGGTCCACCGGATCGGACTCGAACCCGATGCCGAGGTCGAACAGCGGATCCACGGTCGCGGTTCGTTCTCGAACCTGCGGCTCTCGCCCGACGGCTCCCGGCTCGCCTTCGTCTCCTCGCGGGGAGCGCACTCGTTCGTGGGGGTGTACGACTTCGCGGCGCGAAGTGTCCACTACCTCGATCCGGCGGTGGACCGCGACGGCTCCCCGGTCTTCGCCCCCGACGGCTCCGCCGTCGCCTTCGTGCGGCAGCCGCCGGTCCTCGAGCCCTACCTGTTCGTGCCCCGGCGTCTGGGCCATCCGTGGAGCATCCGGGTGGTCGAACTCGGTGCGGATGGTCGGCCCGGCGACTCCCGCGAAGTGTTTCGGGCGGACCCCGGGGTCGGGAGCGTCTTCTCCGGGACCGCGTCGCCGGACCAGCTTTTCTGGACCGACGCGGGGCAGATCCTGTTCCCGTGGGAGAAGACCGGCTACCGCCACTTCTACGCGGTGGACGCCGGCGGCGGAGATCCGGCGCTGCTCGGCGGCTCGGGGCGGTTCGAGGTCGAGTACGCCGTCCCGGACGGCGAGGGCGGACTCCTCGTCGCCACGAACCAGGACGACGCGCACCGGCGGCACCTGTGGCGGCTGACGCCGGGCCGGGCGGCCGAGGCGGTCACTTCGGGGCAGGGGATCGAGACGTTGCCGGTCGCGGTGGCCGGAGGGGCGGCCTGGCTCGGAGGCGATGGCCGCCGGCCGCTCCAGCCCATGGTCGGGCTCGCCGGCGCGGCCCCCCGGCCGCTCGCGCCCGACGCCTTCCCGGCCGACTACCCGCTCGCCCACATGGTGGAACCCGAGGCGGTCGTCTTCCACGCGGCCGACGGCATGGAGATCCCGGGGCAGTTGTTCCGACCGGCGGGTGGGTCCGATTCTCCCGGGCCGGGGGTGCTGTTCCTCCACGGGGGCTCGCGGCGGCAGATGCTGCTGGGGTGGCACTACATGGGGTACTACTCGAACTGCTACGCCTTCCACCAGTACCTGGCGGGTCTCGGGTACACCGTGCTCTCGGTGAACTACCGCAGCGGCACCGGCTACGGCATGGAATTCCGCGAGGCGCTGAACTACGGCGCGAGCGGCGGCGCGGAGCATCAGGATGTCCTCGGCGCCGGGCGCTTCCTGGCCGATCTGCCCGGCGTGGACCCGGAGCGGGTCGGGCTGTGGGGCGGCTCCTACGGGGGGTATCTGACCGCGATGGGGCTGTCACGGGCTTCCGATCTGTTCGCCGCCGGCGTGGACATCCACGGCGTCCACGACTGGAACCGGACGATCACCGGCTTCATCCCCAGCTACGAGCCCGAGAACCATCCCGAGCAGCAGCGGCTCGCGTTCGAGTCGTCCCCGCTCTCGAGCGTGGATGGCTGGCGCTCCCCGGTGCTCCTCATCCACGGCGACGACGACCGGAACGTGCCGTTCGACGAGACCGTCGAACTCGTGGAGAAGCTGCGGGAACTCGGCGTCGAGCACGAACTGCTCGTGTTCCCCGACGAGGTCCACGGCTTCCTCCGCCACGAGAACTGGCTGGAGGTGTTCCGCCGGAGCGCCGACTTCCTGAGCCGCCACCTCGGCGGCTGAGGGGAGGGCTCAGTTCCCGCCGCGACCCCGGTCCCCGAGGAGGACGCTGTCGATCCGCACGTTGACTGCTGCGATCTGGGCGGTCAGGTCACGACGGAGCCCTTCGAGCATTCTCCAGACTCCCACGGGCACGCCGACTCCGGTGAGGACGGTGGCGATCCGTTCAGGACTCATGACGTACCCCCTGGGTCACTCCCGCGAGTCCACTCGATCGCGGCTTCGCCGAAGCGGGCCGCGCGGGGATGGTCCCCGGCAGGGCGGCCGCGAGCTCCCGGCGAGCTCCCGGATCGCGTTCGACGCCGAGACGCTCGACGAGCGGTCCGCGGGCGCGAACCGGATCCACCCGGGCCAGCGCCCACGCGGCGTGGCCCCGGACGAGGGGCTCCTCGTGATCGAGCGCCCGGACGAGCGCCGCGAACGCGCCCGGTCCTCCGGTGTTTCCGAGCGCCACCGCGACATTCCGCAGGAAGCCGGCGTAGCCGGCCCGCCGCAGCGCGCTTCGACGGGTGCGCTCCCGGAACTCGGCGGGCGTCAGGGACAGGAGACGGGCGAGGGTCTCGCCGTGGAGTCCGTCCGGTGAGGCGGCGAGATCCGGTTCGTCCGCCTTCGCGGCGAAGCGGTTCCACGGGCAGACGTCCTGGCAGTCGTCGCAGCCGAAGATCCGGTCCCCGATGGCCTCCCGGAACCGGACCGGGATGGGCCCGCGGAGTTCGATCGTGAGATAGGAGATGCAGCGCCGGCTGTCCACGACATAGGGCGCCACGATGGCGTCCGTCGGGCAGGCGGTGATGCAGCGGCTGCAGCTCCCGCAGCGATCCGGGTGCGCCTCGTCGGGCGGCAGCGCGAACGGCAGGATCAGTTCCCCGAGGAAGAACCAGGAGCTGCCGCGGGTCGCGACCAGGTTCGAGTGCTTCCCGGTCCAGCCGAGGCCGGCGCGCTCGGCGTAGGCCTTCTCGAGCAGCGGGCCGTGGTCCACCAGGACCGGGATGCGCCGACGCGCGCCGGGCTTCCGCGGCGCGAGGAGACCGGCCGGGACCGCCGCTCTCTCGGTCCAGCGGGCGAGCGCGCGGAGCTTCCGGTCGAGCACCCGGTGGTAGTCCTCGCCACGCGCGTACTGCGAGACCACGCCGCCTCCCTCCGGCGCGCGGGCCGGTTCTCCGGCGTAGTAGTTCAGCGCGCACGCCACCACGGTGCGGTCCGCCGCCGTCTCCGGATCCTCTCCCGAACGCCGCTCGGGGAGCCGGTCGAGCCAGCCCATCTCGCCGTGGCGTCCGGCTGCGAGCCACTCGCGGAACCGGGCGCCCGCGAGCGGCAGCCGCGGCGGGGCGAATCCGACCGCGCTGAATCCCCGCCGGAACCCCTCCTGCCGCAGCGCCTCCCGAAACTCCCGGCGAGGACTCACGGCTCAGGACGCCCCGGCCGCCGAAGTGACCGGGACGCCGTCTCCCACGCTGTCCCCCGGATAGAGGACGACCTCCTCGTCCGGCTCGAGGCCGCCGAGAACCTGCGCCTCCTCGCGGTTCCGCTCGCCGATCTCCACGGATCGCTCGGCGGCGACGCCTTCGAGCGCGACGAACACGGACCAGCCCTCGCCCCGGCGGAAGAGAGCCCCGACCGGAACCTTCACCTCGTCACCCGACTCCCAGATCACGACCCGGGTCTCGACCCGGTAGCCGTCGCCGAGCGCGCCCCGCGCCTCCACCGGGTCTTCGAGCTCCATGACGACGTTCACGCGCTGCTCCTCCACCCCCAGCGCCGAGATCTTCGTGAATCCGGAAGGCTCCACCCGCGTGACCCACCCCGAGAGCGAGCCCTCGCCGCCCCACCGATCCACGAGGACGCGCTGCCCGGCTCGCATCCGCACCGCGTCGGTCGAGAGGTAGTCGCTCACGATCTCGAGCTCGCGGAGATCGCCGACCTCGAGGAGAGGCTCGCCGGCGCGCACCACGGCCTCGCTCTCGCGGAGGCGCCGCAGGACGACGCCGTCCACCGGGGAATGGATGGGGATCGCGTCGGGGCCGCCGGCGGTTCCGGCGATCCGCCGCGGATCGAGCCGCAGGAGCTGGGCCCGCGCCCCCGCGAGCCGGCCGCGGGCGTCGCGCGCGGCGAACTCGGCCGCCTCGAGCGCCTCCTGCCGGGTGCCGACCGCGAGCCGGGCTGCGTCCAGGCGATCCGCCGCGACCACGCCGTCCGCCGCCAGCCGGTCCATCCGGTCCACCGTCGTCCGGGCGTGGGCGAGCTCCGCGGCGGCCTGTTCGCGAAGCGCCTCGGCCTGGCCGACGGCGGCTTCCGCCGCCTCGACTCCGGCCTCCGCCTCGGCCCGGCGGCGCGGGTCGAGAGGCATGGGGGCCGCCGGCAGGAAGGTGGCGAGGACACTCTCCGCCGCGAGGACCGGATCCCCGGGCTCGAGCTCGATGCGGAGCACGCGGCCCGCCACCGGCGCGGAGACGAGGAACCGGTCCCGGACCCGGGTCTGTCCTTCCTCGTCGAGGGTGACCACGAGCGGCCCCCGCGCGACCGGGGCGATGTCCACCGGCAGGGGGCGGGGGCGGGAAGTCAGGACGATCAGCGTCGCGACGGCGAGCCCCGCGCCGGCCCACACCAGGATCCTGCGTCTCTTGCTGGTCATGACCGTCTCCTTGTGCGCCCGCGCTACTCCCGGGTCTTGAGGACTTCCACGAGATCGAGGCCGTCGAGCTGCCGGCGGACGAAGAGCGCCGAGAGTCCCATGGCGAGTACGACCGTCATGGCCGCCCACACGAACGTGGCCGGATCGGTGACGAGCGGCATCCGGAACAGCTCGGTTTCGTAGGCGGCGAGCATCCCCGCCAGCATCGCGTAGCCGAGCCCGAGCCCCACCGGGATCGCCGCCAGGGTCAGGACTCCGAGCTCTCCGAACAGCACGACCGCGATCTCGCGCCGGGTGAAGCCCATGACCCGCATGCTGGCGAGTTCGCGGCTCCGCTCCGAGAGGGAGATGCGGGCGGTGCTGTAGATCACGCCGAAGGCGATCACGATCGCGAAGAAGAGGTTGATCACCATCGTGTTGCTCATGTTCTCGGCGACGAAGGTCTCGAAGTTCTCCAGCATGGCGTGCTGGAGCGCGACGCCCGCCACGACCGGCATCGCCTTGAGCGCCGCATAGACCGCCTCCCGTTCCGCCGCGTCGATCCCGAGCGCCGCGCCGCCGACGATCGCGGTGTCTCCGAGAAAGCGCCGGAGCGTTTCCGGGTCGAGGTAGGCCGAGACCCCCATCAGGTCGTCCACGGTGGCGCTCACGACCATGTCGCGCTCCGGCCGGGTTCCCTGGAGCGCCTCGACCCGGACCGTGTCGCCGGGCTCGAGGTCCAGCACATCCGCGAGCTTTCTCGACAGGACGAGCCCCTCCCGCTCGAGGCGCACCGGCCGGTAGTCCGCCCCCACGACCCGCTGGAGCCGGGCGCCTTCCACCAGCCCCTGAATCCCCACCTGGCGGGAGCGGTTGCCGTTTCGGAGTCGGGCCGAGACCCCGGCCTGGGGCTCGACCTCGAGGACCCCGGGCAGGGCCGCCAGCTCGAAGAAGGCGGCGCGGCCTTCGGGCTCCACGAACGTCACGGTGACGTCCTGGCGCTGGACCACGTTGAACTGGACCTCCATGAGCTCCTCGAAGGAATCGATCGAGGCGCTCGCGAGGACCATGATGGAGACCGAGAACGCGATCCCCACGACCGACATCGCCGCGCGCAGCGGCCTTCGGGAGAGGTTGCGGAGGACCATGCGGGCGGGCTGGCTCAGCCATCGGCGAAGGCCCAGCCGCTCGAGGATCGAGACCCGGAAGGTGTCCGGGGGCGCGGGCCGCATCGCCTCCGCCGGCGGGAGGCGCGCGACGCTTCGCACCGCGGAGGCGGCGCCGAGCGCGGCGGCGGCGCCGCACGCGAACAGCGCCCCCGCGATGTGGGATCCGCTCCACCGCGAGACGAGCTCGGGGAAGCGGAAATAGTCCATGTAGAGGTCGAGCATGGCCCCGCTCAGGAGCGCGCCGATCCCGATCCCGACCGCTCCGCCGAGCACGGACACCGCGAGGGCCCACTGGATGTAGTGGACGCCGAGGCGCAGGTTGGAGTAGCCGAGCGCCTTGAGCATCGCGATCTGTTCGCGCTGGACGGAGACGAGACGACGGAGCACGACGTTCAGAAGGAAGGCGGCGATCCCGAGGAAGATCGTGGGGAGGAGCAGGGCCATGCCCCGCAGCCCGGTCAGCTCGTTCTGCAGGTACCAGTGGGAGGTCTGCTGGGCGCGGGGGATCGCTCCGAGACCTCCCCAGGGCTCGAGGAGCCGGTCGAGCTCGGCGATCGCGGGCTCGGGCGCGGCATCCTCGGCGAGCGAGAGCGAGATGTCGTTGAACCCTCCCTCCATGTCGTAGGCGGTGGCGAGGTGCTCGCGGGTGAGCCACAGGATTCCGAAGCGGGTCGGATCGGGGATCAGGTCGCCGCCGCCGAGCGAGTACACGTACTCGGGCGAGAGCGCGGTCCCGGTGATCGCGAGGCGCTGGCGTCGTCCGTTGATGATGGCGAAGATCTCGTCTCCCGGCTCGAGACCGTGGCCCTCGGCGAACCGCTCGCTGACGAGCGCTTCCTCGGCGCGCTCCCGGTCCGGCCACCGGCCCCGCTGCAGCTCCGGCTGGTTGAGCAGCGGTCTGCCGGAATCGGGCAGCGAAATCAGCCGGCCGTTGATCGGCTCGACG
The DNA here is from genome assembly GCA_022822745.1 of Acidobacteriota bacterium. Lineage (GTDB taxonomy): Bacteria > Acidobacteriota > Vicinamibacteria > Marinacidobacterales > Marinacidobacteraceae > JAJEAO01. The sequence continues at coordinate 12,554 of JAJEAO010000114.1, read as the reverse complement.
ACCCCCTCGATGTCGAGCGTCACGCCGGCCACGACCCGGGTGTCCACCCGGTCGGCCCCGGGAAGGGTGGCGAAGTCGGCCGCGACCCACCACGGAACCCGCTTGGCGGTCGCGAAGACGTCTCCGAACCGGGTGCGCGCGTAGTAGCGGTCCCGGGTCGTCTCGAGCGAGTCGAAGCAGGTGAGCGCGGCCACGAGCAGCGCGATCCCCGCCGCCACGACCGCCGAGATGGACAGCGCCATCGAGCGGACCCGCCACAGGTCGCGCAGGAGCTTGCGGTCGAGGGCGCGGATCATGGGGTTCGCGTCGGGTTCACCACTCGATGCTGGAGGCGGCGGCGCGGGTCGCGTTGAACCGCTCGCGGGCGATCTGGCCGTCGGCGAGCGAGATGACCCGATCGGCGATCCGCGCAATGGCGGCGTTGTGGGTGATGACCGCGGTCGTGGCGCCGTACTCCACGTTCACGCGGGCGATGGCTTCGAGCACCTGGATGCCGGTGCTGATGTCGAGCGCGCCGGTCGGCTCGTCGCACAGCAGGATGTCGGGCCGCTTGGCGATGGCGCGGGCGATGGCGACGCGCTGCTGTTCGCCGCCGGACATCTGGGAGGGGAAGTGGTCGGCGCGATTCGAGAGCCCCACGATGTCGAGCGCCTCGGCCGCCGGCAGCGGGTCGTCGCTGATCTCGGTGACGAGCTCCACGTTCTCGCGGGCGGTCAGGGAAGGGATCAGGTTGTAGAACTGGAACACGAATCCGACGCGTCGCCTCCGGTAGCGGGTGAGGGCCCGCTCGTCGGCCCGGGTCAGATCCTGCCCGCGGTAGAGCACCCGTCCGTCGGTCGGCGTGTCGAGGCCTCCGAGGATGTTCAGCAGGGTGGACTTGCCGCTGCCGGAAGGGCCGAGAAGCACGGTGAACCCACCGTCCTCGAAGTCGAGCGTGATCCCGCGCAGGGCATGCACCTCGACCTCTCCCATGACGTACACCTTGGTCACGTCGCGCATCGCGACGGCCGCCTGCCGTGTCCCGGCGTCGTGTTCCGGGGAGGGGCTGTTCACATCGGTTTCGCGAGTCCCATGGATTCTAGCCCTGAAGTCTCACCCCACGGCCGGCGCGCCGACTGCCGGCGCGGCCTGCCGGCGCGACCAGGCCACGGCCGCCTTGCTTCGCTCGGCGCCGCTCTGGAGAGCGGCGTTCCATCGGTCAGAGGATCCCGCGGGCGCGGCCGCACTCGGCGAAGGCGGCCACCGCGTGGTCCACCTGCTCGGCGGTGTGCGCCGCCGACAACTGGACCCGGATCCGCGCCTTGCCGCGCGGAACGACCGGGAAGCTGAAGCCGATGACATAGATGCCGCGCTCGAGCAGGTCGTCGGCGAGCCCCGACGCGAGCCGGGCGTCGCCGAGCATGACCGGGACGATGGGGTGCTCCCCGTCGGCGACCGAGAAGCCGGCGGACTGCATCCCGGCGCGGAACCGGGCGGTGTTCTCCCGAAGACGCCGGCGCGGCCCGTCGGTGGAGGAGAGCAGCGACAGGACCTCGATCGCGGCGGAGACGATCGCGGGGGCGAGCGTGTTCGAGAAGAGGTAGGGCCGGCTGCGCTGACGGAGCAGCGCGATGATCTCCTCCCGTCCCGAAGTGAATCCGCCCGCCGCGCCGCCGAGCGCCTTGCCCAGCGTGGAGGTCACGATGTCCACCCGGTCCTGGACCCCGAACCGCTCCGGCGTCCCCCGGCCGGTCTCGCCCACGAATCCGGTCGCATGGGAGTCGTCCACCATGACCATCGCGCCGTACTCGTCGGCCAGGTCGCAGATGCGGTCCAGTGGCGCGACCGTGCCGTCCATGCTGAAGACGCCGTCCGTGGCGATCAGGATCCGCCGCGCATCGGAGCACTCCTCCAGCTTCGACCGAAGGTCGTCCAGATCGCGGTTCGCGTAGCGGAACCGTCGGGCCCGGCACAGCCGGATCCCGTCAATGATGCTGGCGTGGTTCAGCTCGTCGCTCAGGATGGCGTCCTCGCGACCGAGGATGGTCTCGAACAGCCCCCCGTTCGCGTCGAAGCAGGAGCTGTAGAGGATCGTGTCGCCGGTCCCGAGGAAGGCGCTGATGCGGCGCTCGAGCCGGCGGTGGATGTCCTGGGTGCCGCAGATGAAGCGGACCGAGCTGAGTCCGAAGCCGCGCTCCTCGAGGCCGCGGCGCGCGGCCGCGAGAACCCGGGGGTCGTTGCCGAGTCCGAGGTAGTTGTTGGCGCAGAAGTTGAGGACCGGCCGGTCCGCCACCGCGATCTCGGCGCCCTGCGGGGAGACGATGATGCGTTCGCGCTTCTCGAGGCCAGCCTCCCGGATGGAGGCGAGGTCGGTCTGGAAGGTGGCTCGGGTCGCGGCGTTCATGCGGGCTCCTCCGGCGCCGGACTCTACCGGAGGGCGCCGATTCCGCTCACGCCGGGGCGGACTCGAGGCGGACCGGCGCCAGCCGGACCGCGCCGGCCCTGTCGGTCTCGAGGCGGAGCGCGCCGCCGGGACCGGTCTCGCCCGCCAGGAGAAGACGGGCCGCCGGCGTCTCCACCTGCCGCTGGAGGACGCGTCGGACCTCCCTCGCCCCCGAAGCCGGGGCGTAGCTGTCCCGGGCGAGAGCTCCGATCGCATCGTCGTCGGCCTCGATCGAGACCGCCTGTTCGGCGAGCCGCTCCCGGATCCGGTCGAGCTGGAGTCGGACGATGGCCTCGATCTCCGGGCGCGCCAGGCTGTGGAACACGACGGTGTCGTCCACTCGGTTCAGGAACTCGGGCCGGAAGACGCGGCGCAGTGCGGCGAGCACGCGGCGGCGGATCTCCTCCCCGGAGGCGCCCCGCTCGCCGAGCGCGAGGATGTCCCGGCTGCCCGTGTTCGAGGTGAGGATGATCACGGTGTTGCGGAAGCTCGCGACGCGGCCGCGCGAGTCGGTCAGCCGGCCATCGTCGAGCACCTGGAGCAGCACGGTGTGGACCTCCGGGTGCGCCTTTTCGATCTCGTCGAGCAGGACGACCCGGTAGGGCCGGCGCCGGACCGCTTCGGTGAGCTGCCCGCCCTCCTCGAACCCGATGTAGCCGGGAGGGGCGCCGGTGAGCCGCGACACCGAGTGCCTCTCGGTGTACTCGCTCATGTCGATGCGCACCAGGGCGCTCTCGTCGTCGAGCAGCTCGGCGGCGAGGGCGCGGGCCAGCTCCGTCTTGCCGACTCCCGTCGGCCCCGCGAACAGGAAGGCGCCGAGGGGGCGGTTCGGATCCTGGACGCCGGCGCGGGCGCGCACCACCGCATCCGCGACCGCCCGCACCGCCTCGTCCTGCCCCACGATCCGGCGGTGGAGCCTCTCGCCGAGCGCGAGCAGCCGGTTCCGCTCTCCCTCCAGGAGGCGGGACACGGGGATTCCGGTCCACCCGGAGACGACTTCCGCGACATCGCTTTCGGAAACCTCTTCGCGGAGCAGTCGGTCCTCGGCGCCTCCGAGATCCCGCTCGGCCTGGCGCAGTTCCTCGCGGAGGCCGGTGATCGCGCCGTATCGCAGCTCGGCGGCGCGGCCCAGGTCGCCTTCGCGCTCGGCCCGCTCCATGGCGCGCCCGGTCTCCTCGATCCGTTCGCGCAGCGAGCGCACTCTCGCCAGCCGCTCCTTCTCCCCCTGCCACTGCGCCCGGAGCCCGCGCGCGATCTCCTCCCGGTCGGCCACCGTCCGCTCGAGCTGCGCCAGCCGCTCCCGGGAGTCCTCGTCCCGCTCCTTGCGGAGCGCTTCGCACTCGATCCGGAGCGAGAGCAGCTCGCGCTCGACCTGGTCCAGTTCGGTCGGGACGCTGTCCATCTCGGTTCGCAGCCACGCGGCCGCCTCGTCCATCAGGTCTATGGCCTTGTCGGGCAGGAAGCGTCCCTGGATGTAGCGGCGCGAGAGCGAGGCCGCGGCGCGCAGGGCGCCGTCGCGGATCCGGACGCCGTGGTGCACTTCGTAGCGTTCCTTCAGGCCCCGCAGGATCGTCACCGTGTCCGGCACGCTCGGCTCCTCGACGGTCACCGTCTGGAAGCGGCGCTCGAGGGCGCCGTCCTTCTCGATGTGCTGGCGGTACTCGTCGAGCGTGGTGGCCCCGATGCAGTGGAGTTCTCCCCGGGCGAGCGCCGGCTTCATCAGGTTCGAGGCGTCCATCGCCCCGTCCGTCTTGCCGGCGCCGACGACCGTGTGGAGCTCGTCCACGAACAGGAGGATCTGTCCCTCCGACTCGGTCACCGCGCCGAGCACGGCCTTCAGCCGTTCCTCGAACTCGCCGCGATACCGGGCGCCCGCGACCAGAGCGCCCATGTCGAGCGCGACGAGCCGCCGGCCCCGGAGACCCTCGGGGACATCGCCCTTCACGATCCGGCGGGCGAGCCCCTCCACGATCGCCGTCTTGCCGACGCCGGGTTCGCCGATGAGCACCGGGTTGTTCTTCGTGCGGCGGGACAGGATCCGGGTGAGCCGGCGGACCTCGTCGTCGCGGCCGATCACCGGGTCCAGCCGGTCCTTGCGGGCCAGACCGGTCAAGTCCCTGCCGTACTTCTCGAGCGGTTCGTAGTTCCCCTCCGCCACCGGGCTCGTGACCCGGGCGCTCCCCCGGACGGCCCGCGCCGCCTCGTCGAGCGCCTTCGCGTCCACGCCGGCCGCTTCCAGCAGCCGCGACGCGCCGGATCGGACGGAGGCGAGGGCGACGATCAGATGCTCGACGCTCACGTACTCGTCGCCGGCTTTCTGCGCCTTCGCCGCCGCCGAGCGGAGCACGCGGGCCAGGTCCGAGGCGGGAGGCGGCTCGGAGCCGGCCGGGTGGCGCATCACCGGGAGCTGGCGAACCGCCGCTTCCGCCCGCCGCTTCAGCGCGGCCCCGTCGCGCCCGAGGCGAGCCAGCAGCCGGGGGGCCAGCCCGTCGGGGAAGTCCTCCAGCAGGGCGAGCAGCAGGTGCTCCGGGGTGACCTCCGGGTTCCGGTGGCGGGTGGCGCGTTCCGTGGCGGCGGTGAGGGCGGCGGCCGAGCGCTCCGTGGCGTTGATGGACATGTGGGTTCTCCCGACTCAAGGAGTCTGAGTCATACCCTAGCAGATATATAGGACCCGTGTCAAGACATCTGAGTGTATGCGCCTCATGTTCGGCTGGATCTGTGGACCCCGCGGCGGCGCCGGACGAGAGCGTCGAACGGGACTCGCCCCCGCCTCGGGTGGCGATCGGCCCGCCGTCCGCGGGGCCGAGGCGATGCGACCGACGGCGCCCGCCCGGATGCGGTCAGCGCGGCGGGAGAAACCCGGGCTCCGGCTCAGGCGCCGACGTCGTACTCCTCGGCGCGATGCATGTCGAAGGGGCGGTGCTCCGGATTCGCCGGGAAGCGCCGGAACTCGGCGTGGCAGCGGTAGCAGACGGTCACGCTGCCGATGCGGCGGTAGATCACGAAGTCGAGGACGGCGACGGCGGCGAACACCGCGAAGGCGCCGGGGAAGTCCCAGACCGCATAGGCGACCGTCGAGAGCGCTACCGCGGAGAGAACCACGGCGCAGCCGATCTGCTGGGGGAGATCCTTCCGGGTGTAGAGCTCGAGGTTCCCGCACTGAAGGCACTCGTCGAGAGTCTCCACCGGCGGCCATCCGGCGCCATCCGGTCCCTTGCCGGCGCGGGGCGGGTTCGGGAGCGCGCAGTGGCGGCAGCGGTCATCTCCGTCGGCGAACGGAGGCGTCCAGGTCGAGTAGCGATCGCAGTCGTCGCAGTAGAACCCCACCTCGGGGTCGCGGCGGCCCGCCGTCACGCGCAACCGGTTTCGATCGCCGAGAGCGCGGTGGCGATCTCATCGCGCGTGTTGAAGAAGTGGATGGACAGCCGGAAGTCTCTCGGGTCGCGGACCGGGGAAGCGAGGATGCCCCGCGCGCCCAGCTTGGGGTAGAGCGCGGCGGCGTCGCAGCTCCCGGGGAGCCGGACGACGAGGATGCCGGAGCGATCTTCCGGAGTCTCCGGCGAGGCGAGTCCGAGCGCTGGGCTCCTTCCCACCGCCTCGACCGCGTACCCGGTCAGGTCCCGGGTTCGGGCCAGCACCCGGTCCAGGCCGAGTTCCTCCAGCCATTCCACCGCGCGGCTGAGGCCGTGGAAATCGGCGAGCGCGCGGGTGCCGAACTCGAACCGGGCGGCGCTGGGCAGGAGCCGGTAGTTCCCGTCGTAGTCCATCGTCTCGTGCGAGTGGGCGCCCGCCCAGCTCAGCTTCACCTCCTCCAGGACCTCGCGACGAACGAAGAGCGCTCCGGTCCCCTTCGGGCCGAGCAGCCACTTGTGGCCGCAGGTGGAGTAGGCGTCGCAGCCGAGAGCGCCGAAGTCCGTCTCCACCAGCCCGGGCCCCTGAGCGCCGTCGAGATGGAAGCGAATCCCCCGGGGCCGCAGCAGCGCCGCGAGCCGGGCGCAGTCCGCGGTGCGGAGACGGCGGCCGTTGTTGCGCGAGACGTGGCTGATGCTCACCATGCGGGTCCGCGGCGAGAGCTGCTTCCGGACCTCGGCAACCAGGTCGGCGCCCGGGCTCAGGTCGGCTTCCCGGATCGCGATCCCGAAGCGATCCCGCAGCACATACCACGGGATCACGTTCGCCGGGTGCTCGGTGTTGGAGATGACGACCTCGTCGCCCTCGCGCCAGTCGAGGCTCCACGCGACGATCGAGATCCCCTCGGAAGTCGAGTGGGTCAGGGCGACTTCCTCGGCGCGGGCGCCGAACACGCGGGCGAGCTGCGCGCGCAGGTCGGGCTCGATCCGGGCCATCGGTCCCGAGACATCGGGATGGGCGGGACTGCGGTTCTGGAACTCGAGCTGCTCGGCGACCGCCTCGATCACGGCCCGGGGCGAGGGGCCGATGCCTCCGGTCTGGAAGAACGGGCTCGACGAGGCGGGAATCGCGGCGCGGGCGCGGCGCACCCAGTCCGGGGCCGCCGGAGTCTGGCGCCCGGTCCGCGCGAAGGCGCCGACGGGGATCAGGGGCAACGCGAGCGTCTTCAGGAGCGCCCGGCGACCAGCAGGAGGCATGACCATCGGAGGAGCGTACCGGCGCGGCGGGCCGAGGTTCAGAGGAGCGCGCCCGCGCTGACCCGTTCGAGGAAGGCCGCCACGAGCTCGCCGAAGAGGACGAGGATCAGCGCCACGTAGAGCAGCCCGGTCGCGGACTGGGTGGAGCGGATCCGCACGGTGGAGCGGACCAGAACCGCGAGCGCGAGAGGCGCTGCGAGTCCGGTGATGGCCCGGAACGAGAAGAACAGCGCGTTCGTGGAGTAGATCAGATCGCCGGGGGCGGCGATCCCGAGAGCGGCCATCCCCCCGACGGCGAGCGCCCCCGCCGAGACCGCGACCCGGAGCGCGGCGGTGGCGAGAAAGAGCGCGGCGCCCGACGCCAGCGGAGCGATCGAGAGTCGCGTGTCCACCAGGTACCAGTGTCCGAGGATCATGGTGGCGGTCACCGCTCCGAGAAGCAGCGACGCCGGCAGCTCGCCGGCGAGAGGGCGCAGCCCGAACCCATCCGGTCTGAAGAGCGCCGGAAGCAGCGCCCCGAAGAGGCCCGCGGCCAGGGTCAGCGCGACGATTCGCCTCGAGGGGACCCCGGCCCGGCGCTGGAGCCACAGGAGCGCCAGCGACGCGACCGCCAGTCCGGCCCGAAGGGGCAGCTCCCGGGCGTCCCGGGCGAGCAGGACGGAGAGGCCGAACCCTCCCGCGGCCCCCGCCAGCAGAAACCGGAAGAACGCGTCCGGAACCCGGTGACGCAGCGCGATCCAGCCGCCCGCGAGCAGAATCCCGGTCGCGAGCCGGGCGGCGACCGCGGCGGCGATGGATCCGATCACCGGCGCGTCAACTCGGGTCGGGGAGGGAGCCCGCGGCGAGCGGGAGAGTCAGACCTGGAACGACTCCCCGCAGCCGCAGCTCGAGGCGGCGTTCGGGTTGTTGAAGCGGAAACCCGCTCCCATGATGTCCTCGACGTAGTCGATCTCGGTGCCGTTCAGGTAAGGAAGGCTTCGCTGATCCACGAGTATCCGGACGCCGTTCTGCTCGATGATCTGGTCGCCGTCACGGGACTCGTCGTCGAGGGCGAGCTGGTACTGGAATCCGGAGCAGCCGCCGCCCACGACGCGAACCCGGAGCAGGGCCTCGGGACGCTCGTGGCGGTTCAGGAACTCCTCCACCTTGGTCGCAGCGACTTGGGTCAGGGTCAGCATGGCGCGATTCCTCCTCGGGCGCGCGGCGGTCTTTCTTCCTTGCTTCGGGCCGGGGCTTCGGGCCGGGCTCGGTCTCACCCCATCCCTCACGCGCCCGGGACGGAGCCGCCGAAGGGAATTCTAGCCGGTTGCGGCGGCGCGCCGGGCGAGTAGCATTACCGGTTCGCCGGAGGACGAATCCGTTGCCCGCATTGATCGACCTGCACACCCACTCCACCGAGTCGGACGGAGTCCTCTCCCCGACCGAGGTCGTGACCGAGGCGGTCGGTGACGGCGTCGACGTCCTCGCGCTCACCGACCACGACACCCTCACCGGGATCCCGGAAGCCAGCGAGGAGGCCGCCCGTCAGGGAGTCGAGTTCGTTCCCGGGGTCGAGGTGAGCTGCGCGGACGGCGACGACTCGGTCCACCTGCTCGGGCTGTTCGTGGATCCCGGGGATCGCGTCCTCAACAAGTTGTTCCGGGAGGTCGCCGAGCGCCGGAGGGCGCGCATCGTCGCGACCTGCGAGCAGCTCGCGGGCGCGGGCGTCCCGATCCGGTTCGAGGAGGTCGCGGCGATGTCGTCGGGCGCTTCGCTCGGCCGCCCCCATGTGGCGGACGCCCTGGTGGAGAAGGGCGTGGTCCGGACCCGGAAGGAGGCGTTCGATCGGTACCTCGGCGACGACTGCGTCGGCTACGTGCGGTACTCGTGGAAGATCAGCGTCGCCGAGGCGGCGCGGCTGATCCATCAGGCGGGGGGAGTCACCTCGATCGCCCATCCGAAGTACCTGCGGGGAGCGGGCCGACTCCGGGGTCTGATCCGGGAATCCGGCGCCATGGCGGTCGAGGCCTACCATTCGGATCACGACGGCGCCGAGGGGGCTCGCTTCGAGCGGATCGCGACCGAACTCGGCATCCTGATCACCGGCGGCTCCGACTTCCATCTGCGCCGGAAGAAGGGGGGCGGCAGCCATCGCTTCGGATCGCGGCTCTCCCGATCCCAGTACGCGGCCCTTCGCGAGGCCGCCGCCGGCCAGGCTCGCATCGCCCGCAACGGGCCCCGCAAAGGGCCCCGCAAAGGGCGCTGACGGCTGCGCCCGGAGGCCCGGGCGTTTTCTCTCGTTCCTACTCCGGCAGCACGAGCCATCCGCCCACCAGCCGGCGCGGATCCGCGTCCGGTCGAGGCAGGAATTTGCTCATCCAGCCCCCGTCCCAGCTCGCGACATAGAGGTTGCCCTCGGCGTCCACATCGAGTTGATGCGGGCGCGACAGACCCCCGGGGAAACCGCCCCGCGTGCCGCCGTAGGCGCCGAAGTGGTACTGCAGCACGCCGTCCAGGTCGTACTGGAGGATGCGGTTCAGCACCGCCGAGATGACCCAGATCGCATCGTTCTCGTCGGCAAAGACGCCCACCGGATCGGAGATGTCGGGCCACTCTTCCAGGTACTCTCCGTCTTCGCTGAAGAGCTGGATCCGGTTGTTGGAGCGGTCGGCCACGTAGATTCGCCGGTTGCGGTCCACGGCGAGGCCGTGAATCAGGTCGAACTGTCCCGGTCCGTCCCCGAGCTCGCCCCATTCCATCAGATATTCCCCTTCCCGGTCGTACCGGATGATCCGCGAGTGCCAGTAGCCGTCGCCGACGAGGAAATCCCCGTTCGGCAGGAAGGCCATGACCGAGGGATCGCCGTACTCGTAGGGCCCCGGGTTCGGGTTGGCGCGCGCCTCCGCCCGCGTGACGGGATGGTCCGGATCCACGAGGCGCATCACCAGCTCGCTCCCGTCGTTCGAGAACTTGAGGATCTGCATGTTGACGTCCCGGCCGCCGCCGCGCTCGACGATCCAGACGTGGCGTTCGGGATCGTAGGGGCTGATGTAGAGCTGATGCGGCTTGTTGAACGTCGAGTCCCACCGGGTCCAGTTCTCGATGATGTCGCCGTTCCGGTCCACGGCGACCACATAGTTCGTGCTTCCTTCGCGCTCCCGGCCTTCGGCGTCGCGGTCCCCCCAGATGCCGACGAGGATCCGGTCCGGATGGTCCACCGCCACGCCGGAGACCTGCCCCCAGGTCCAGGGCGTTTCGTGGTCCGGCGCCGGCTTCCACCACCCGGCCACGGGCTCGTATTCGCCGGTCCGGTCATCGCCCCCTTGGACTGCCGGTCCCCCGGCGTCTTCCGCGTCCGGCGGAACGTCGGGCGCGCAGCCGGACGCGAAGGCCAGCCCCAGAACCAGGCTGGCGACCTTGCCGAGTCGTTCGATCATCATGGGCTTTCGGGGCGGGAGCTGCCGCACCCTCTCCCATTATGTCGGTTCCTGCTCTCCGACCGGGAGGGCCGGCATGCCGGGCGCCCGACGCGGGGGACCGTTCGACTCCGCCGGCGCGGGCGCCCGCACCAGAACCGATCCGCCCTCGACGCGCGCCGGATAGACCGCCACGCGGGAGTTCGGGTTCGCCGGCGAGCATCCGGTCGCGAGGTCGAACTGCCACAGGTGCCAGGGGCAGCGGACCACGCCGTTCCGGACCTCCCCGAGATGCAGGGGCCCGCCCCGATGCGGGCAGGTCTCGTTCAGCGCGCGGGGTTCGCCGTCGAGCCAGAACACCGCGACCCGGACCGGCCCCACATCCGCCGCCACCGCTCCGCGGGCCTTCAGGTCTTCCACCCGGCAGACCGCGTGCTCCCGGCTCTTCGGAGGCGGGGGCCCGCTCATCCGGGAACCTCGTCCGTTTCCGGGCGGAGGCCGTCCGGATCGGATCGGGTGTCGAGGGCCTCGCCTCCGGCGCGCTCGGCCGCCGCGATGACGGCCTCCCTGCCACCCGGCCGGGTCATGGCGAGGAGCGTCCCGCCGGCGCCGGCGCCGCACGCCTTCACGGCGACGGCGCCGGCCTCCCGCAGGGCGGCCTCGAAGCGGTCCAGCGCCGGCGTGGTGACGGCCTCCGAAAGGGCCCGTCGCCCCGCCCATTCGGCGTCCAGCGCCCGGGCGGCCCGGTCCCAGTCGCCCGCCAGGAGCGCCCGCCGCATCTCGATCGCCGCCCGCGCGATCGCCTCCGTTCCCCGCACGGCTTCCGGCTCGCCCGCGAGGATGCGGTCGAGCACCTTGCGGTTCGGTTCCGCCGACGAGTGCGCTTCTCCGGTGTAGGCGAGGACGAGGCGGGTCGCCAGCGGGTCCGACCCGCCGTCCTCCCACGGGAGCCGTTCCGAACGCGGGGCCGGACTCTCCCAGTGGTGGGCGTGCGTCCCGCCGAGGCCGGCGGCCAGCTGATCCTGCGCGCCGGTGGCGGTGCGCAGGATGCGGACTTCGGTGTCCATGACGATCTGCACCAGCTCCGGCACCGACCAGCCGGCGCCGCAGAGCCGGTTCAGCGCGCCGGCGATCGCCATCCCGAGGGCCGACGAGCCGCCGAGGCCGGACCCCGGCGGCGCCGTCGTCTCGAAGCGCACTTCCACCGGACGGTCGGGAGCGAAGAAGGCCGCGAGGCGCCCGCCGAGCGCGGTGAAGGCGTGGTGGAACAGGGCCTTCGGTTCGTCGGCCTCGAGATCCACGCCCCGCTGCGGATTCACGACCCGCCACGCAGGGGCGAAGCGCGCCGTGGCCTTCGCCCGCAGATCGATCGCGACGTTCACGGTGGAAGCCCGCTCCACCAGGAGGCCGACCGGCCAGATGTCGAGCGTGCCTCCCGCCAGATCGGCCCGCGTCGGCGCCGAGAAGGTGACCGCCCGACTCAGAAGGAGATCCCCATCGCGGTCACCCACCGGGTCAGGGCTTCGTCGCCGAAGTCCCGCTGGATCTGGATTTCGAGATGGACCCGTCCCACTTCGATCCCGGCGAGGCCCAGCCCCGAGGTGGCGGGCGAGGCGTCCGCGCCCCCGCCGAGGCGGGTCGCGAGTCCGGCGCCCGCCCCGACGTACACGCGGAATCCCGGCGTCGGGAGCATCCCGGTCCTGGCGAAGACATAGCCGCGCGCCGGGAACCGACGTCCGGGTTCCTCGCCGTCGGGGCCGGGTTCCCCGGTGGACCCGGGCCCGGTCTGGGCCAGGAAGCCCGCGGACACCGGGATGGCGAAGAACTCGATTTCGTACCCGCCTCCGAGCATCCACTGCGAGTTGGCGTCCGGTTCGGACGCGGACCCGACCTGGATGAAGGGCTGCGCCTCCGCGGGCCGGACGACGAGGACGGCGGGGACGGCGAGCAGGAGAACCCGCAGGAGAGTGGCGGCGCGGGACGCTCGGGGTCGGCGCCTCACCGAAACGACGGAGAGCATGGCCGCTAGTTTACGAACCGGCAGCGGTCGGGGGATCTCCTGCGACAATGCCGGGTCCGATGGAGTCCCTGCCCGACCGCATCGCCGCGCGGCTGGCCGACCGGGCGCCG
>JAJEAO010000082.1 GCA_022822745.1 Acidobacteriota bacterium | reverse complement strand
GTCAAACTCGGGGAAGAGCCTCATCGGGCCTGCTCCGCGTCAGCGGGCCGTTGAAATGCTACTCGGAGCCTGTGCAGCACCGATCCCGGAGCACGGTCACCGGCCAGCGGAACCCCGACACCATCCGCGCCCCGCCGCGATGTCCGCCACGAGGATCCGGTCCAGCGACCTCCTCCCATAAGATGGAACGACGGATCCGCGCCCGCAACGAGCGTCCACCACTCTCGTGGTTTTCTGCGGCGCAGGCTCCTAGTTCGGCGGTGTCCCGTCCATGACCACAACGGCCGCCCTGCGGCGCTCCTGTGCGGTGAGCCCCTCGACCAGGGCCGTTTCGAGATCCTGGGGCGTCCGGGGCTGGACACCGCGCGCCCGCGGCGCCGTGTTCCGCGGACCCAACCAGAGCACGAGGTAGATGCCGAGTCCCTCGGTAGCGGGATCGGTGGCATAGGAGGCGAGGAGCTGTTCGCGCGCAGCCCGCCACAGGTCTCCGTGCCGGTTCTTCTTGATCTCCACCGGGACATTCCAGCGGCCGCAGGCGACCCGGAGGTCGGCGCGGCGGTTCTTCGCGTATTGCCCTTCGGGCTGCGCGTCGCAGCCTGCGGGAAGAAATGGACGCAGCATTGCGAGCAGCGCATCGCGGCAGGCGTCCTCGTGCTTCGGCGTCTCCACCCGATGCCCCTTTTCGTTCCAGAACTGCCGCCAGAGGTTGGCGTTCGTCGTTCTCAAGTCCCGAGCGAGACGGTCCAGTCGGTCCACCAGAAGGGCCCTCAGGTCGGCGGCGCTTGCCGGCGACCGGTCACGGAGCGCCTCGATGATCGCTTTCGGTTCGGGAAACACATGGCTCGCGTCCCGTCGGAGAACCCGTTGCTCGGAGAGGGCGCGATCGAGCTGGGCCCGCCACGCGGCAAGCTCGGGGTCCAGCCGAAGTCTGTCGAGCACTGTGGTCGCCTCCGGTCCGGGGAGCCCGGCAAGGTCCTGAATCAGGCGTTCAACGAGATGCGAAGTTCCAAAGTGGAACACGACTCCCGGCTCCCACGAGGGCGGTCCGCCTTGCGACCCGAGTCTTCGGATGAGAAACCCGAGCGAGTCGGGGTTGAGCCGCTCCGTGATCCCAGGTCGTGACTCCCCCTTCGTCAGAGGGCGGAAGAACGCCTCCAGGCCATCCACGGGCACCCGAGGGCCCGACAGTGTCTCCGAAAGGAGGGGGACGTACCGCTGGGGATCGAGGAGCAGGCCCGCCGCCATCCAGCGCACTCGGGCGGCTTTCGTCGTGCTCGGCTGCTCCGCCTTGCGCGCGACGATCCGCTGCAGTGGCCGAATGCCGCGGGGTCCGAGATGGCGAAGCCCTGCATGGAGCAACGCATCAAGGAGAGGAATCTGGGATCGCCGCGAGCGTGCCGGAAACGCCCTCAGCAGCGGGAGAACCGCCTGTCGGGCCACTGCGCAGTGATCGTCACGCACGAGCATGTGGAGATCTGGAACGCTCCGCTCGCCAGCGGCCAGCAGAACCCGCGCAACCGCCACCAGAGCCGAGGCAACGAGAGCCGGGCGCCGCTCGACACATCGCGCGTACCACGGTGCCTCCTGGGCGAGGCTGAGCTGGAGCAGGCGCAGGGCAAGGGCCGGCTCCAGGAGTCTCTTTTGCAGGTTTGCGACATGGTCGGGACGGTGCTCGGCCAGTCCCATGAGCACTGGCCAGACGAAGGCGCTCATGCGATCCCGCCGGCGAAGGTGGACGAGATCCCGCACGGACGGTAGATCCGACCGCTCGATGGTGCGCGACAGCGCCCGGACCGCCACCTGCGCGAGGCGCTTGTCGCCCCCCAGTGTCTCGATGACCTGCCGCCGCCCCCCGGACGCCCCTTCGGACCGGAACCCCCGGAAGTAGGTGCGGGCCAACGCATGCAATAGCCAGAGAGGTCCGGAGTTCCGGTCCAGTTCCTTCCGGTGGGACCGCACCTCGGCCAGCAGACGCATGTCCCCTTCTCTCTGCAGCGGCAGGTGGTGGTACTGGATCCGGTCTGCCAGATAGCCCTCCGGCAGGCGACTCCTGAGCAGTCCGTCCAGGAACCCGGAGGCCTCCGCATCCTCGCCGAGCCGACTCCGGGCCTCCGCCAGCGCCGCGTCCACTTCCACGGGTCGCCGGGACAGCTCGGCCAGGAACTGCTGCAAGTGGTAGCGCCGCAGCCGGCCGGCCGGCGCGGCCACGGCTTCGTCGAGATGCCAGCGCTCGATCCCCTTCGGCAGCTCGGAGCGGTAGAGCAGTTCTCCGAGGTGGTACATCGGCGACTCGAAGCTGCGTATCGGTTCCGTCCGAAGAGCGAAGCGGATGATCGCCTTCTGCTTCTCGGGGCGGGCGATCAGCCACGCGCGGATTTCCCCGCTGACCCGGTCACCGTCCGCTCCTTTCGGACGCAGCATCCCGTGCTCGTCCAGACCGACGCGTAGCCACGTAACCAGCCGGTCGATCTCAATGCGGTCGCCGTGCGTCCGCACCGCCCGAGCCACAAGAGCTATAGCCAACCCCTCGCGGCCCAGGCGGGCCAGCTTCTCCGGACCGCCGGCCGCGCTGTCCGCCAGGATGTCGAGGTGCTCGGGAAGATCGGCTTCCGGAGACTCGTTTCGCAGCCACCTCAGAAATTTCCAGAGCCTTCCGATGATGGACTGCGCAGGTGGCGCGAGATGCTCCCAGACTTCGCGAGGCGTCATGGATCCCGGATAGAGAGCGTCGAGCAGGGTGCCGAGCACCTCCCCGTAGCTGTCCTCCAGGGTTCCTTCGCGCACTTCACCAAGCAGTGAGTGGAGCCGCTCTACGGCTTGCGCTCCCGGCGGGAGGTGCCGAATCCATGCGTCGAGAGCGACGGTGCGCACGGTCGGGCCACGGGTGGC
This sequence comes from Acidobacteriota bacterium, assembly GCA_022822745.1. GTDB lineage: Bacteria > Acidobacteriota > Vicinamibacteria > Marinacidobacterales > Marinacidobacteraceae > JAJEAO01. Next base: position 8,455 of record JAJEAO010000082.1, on the reverse strand, counting down.
GTCCCGCACTACGTCCAGAAGGGCGTGCGTCGTGGAGGGTTGCGTCGGAGAGTGGCCGAGCGCCTTGACCGCCAGAACCACGATGCCCCGCTTCGAATCGCTCCGGTCACGATCCTCCACGATGGCTCTCAGAGTCGGTATCAAGGTGGGACGGGCGAGGGCCCGGTTCGCGATTCCCGACCACAGCGCTTTGTCGAGTCGGTGCGGATCCTGGGGGAGGGCCGCCAAGAGAGCCTCTTGCTCCTCGGTTTCGAAGCCGCGGATATCCCCGTACATCAGAACAGCGACCGGATCGCGCCCGATGAGGGTCCGCCGCAGCGCGCGCGACAACGCGGCGAGCCAGGCCGCGAGACCCCGGAGGGGAGTCGGCGGCGCCCCGTCTTCTCCGGCGAGCAGACTCAGGACCCGGGTTCCGGGCAAGCCCCTCGCGACGAGGTCAGCGAGAGTGCGCGCCGCGAGGAACGCCGCGAGGTTCGCGTGGACCGGCTCGAAGCGTCTCTCCCCCCGAGCGGCGAAGAGCCGCGTGCGAAGCGCCGCGCGGACCGCTGGGCGGAGCGCCGCGTCGTAGTCGTTCGGCAGCACCTCATCGGCGCCGCGAACCGACGTCCCGAGGCGGTGCGGCAGCCCCCCACCGAGCAGATGCACCGCGCTCATCCAGCCGGCGGCCTCCAGAACAACCGACACATCCAGGTTGGCCGAGGCGCGCTCGGCGCGAGACGCAATCCGGTGCTCCTCGTTCGTCTCGCGCGCGAGTTCCGTCACCCCCCACTCCATCACTTCGCGCCGGCTCTCCGGCCACCTTCTCCGCTTCTCGAACGCCTTCACAAGGAGTTCCAGAGTCTGCGGGTTCTGGAGGATCTCGTCGAGACCGTGACTCCGCGCCTCGGCGAGGAAGTGATCGGAATCCGTGTCCAGAAGGCGCGACGCCACCAGGTCGCGGACATCGAAGTCGCCGAGCGGGTCCAGTCGCAACACGCGGATGCTCCCGTCGGGAGACACTCCGGCCAGTCGTTCGCGATCGTTGCCGCCGAGCCAGTCGGCCTCCCGGCAGGACAGACGGAACGGGGGCCTCCCGAGCGTGTCGAGCCGGCGGCGGATCCGGTCGAGAGAGGTGCGTCCATCCGCAGACCCGGCTCGAACCTCGTCGAGGCCATCCAGAAACAGGGGTCCGGTCTTCCACTCGGGATGCGCCGCAGGCTCGAGAGTGAGGAAGTCGCGCACCGAGACGAATGTCGCGTTGCCGCCACCGGCAGCGGCGGCGCTTCGGAACTCTGTCGTCTTCCCTGCCCCGGGATCGCCGAGAAGCACGTAAGCCGCCACCCCTTCGTAGTCGCCGAGCGTTCGCCGCGCACCCTCTTCCTCGGGAGGGACCGGCGTCACGGTGCGCGGCAGGATCATTCCCACGGCTCCGTGAGCCACCGTTCGGCCGGCTCCGTCAGGAACTCCACCAGAGGAACACCCTGGCCACCCACGATCAGGCCCCGAGACCCGGAGAACTTCCTGCGGAATGCGGCGAGACCGGAGTGTGGCCCGCGGTGACGCCCCGACTTCACTTCGATCGCGAGCAGGTGGGGGCCACGCTGGAGAACGAAATCCACTTCCTGCCCCTTGTGGCGCCAGTAGCAGAGGCCGGTCCCGCGCCGGCGGGTCCGGTAGAGATGAGCGCCGACTGCCGACTCCACCAGTCGCCCCCACCAGGAACGATCGGCGTGCGCCTCCTCGAAGTCGCGCCCCGACACCGCGCTCATCAGCGCCGTGTTCAAGACGAGCAGTTTGGGACTGGAGCGACGCCGCAACGGGCTCGTCGCATAGTTCGACAGGCCGGTAACGAGTCCGGCCGATTCCAGGAGATCGAGGTAGCGAGCCACTGTGGTCGTGTTCCCCGCGTCCTGCAAGTGGCCGACGAGCTTCGTGAACGAGACGATCTGTCCCGAGAGATGCCCGCTCATGTCGAACAGGCGCTTCATCAGGACCGGCTTGTCCACTCGGGTCAACCCCAGGATGTCGCGCTCGACCGTGGGGAGCACACAGCCGTCGAGCACCGCTTCGCGCCAGTCGTCCACAGAACCTCGTTCGGCAAGATCGGCAGCGCCCGGATAGCTGCCGTAGAACAGGAACTGCTCGACGTTGAATCCGAACGCGGCGGCCATTTCTCGGAGCGACCAGTGGTGGACCGGCAGCGGTGCGAATCGGCCTGCGAGGCTTTCCCGAAGTCCCTGCTGCAGGCGGAGGGGGGCCGATCCCAGAAGAACGATGTGCGGACGCCACGGAAAGCCGCGATCCGCGTCCCACAGGCCCTTCACGACCGTGGACCACTGGGGAACGAGCTGGATCTCGTCGAGGACCAGCACCGCCGGCCGGCGCTCGGCGGCGAGGCGACGCGCCTCCCCCCACTGCTCGACGATCCACCCGGGACCGGGTTCGGCGAAGAGTCGGGCGCTCGGCGCCTGTTCCCGCATCGGATCCTGAGGGCGAGGTTCGTCCGCGGCGCGATAGAGCGCTGCGTGAGAGTTCTCCCTTCGGATGTGTGCGATGGCCTGGTCCGCGATGGTCGTCTTGCCGCACTGGCGCGGCCCGAAGAGCGCGATCATGCGCCGCGGAGGTTCCGAGAGCCGTTCGATCAGAGCCATGACCTGCGGCCGCTCGAACCTGGAGAGATTACGCATCTGAGTATTTTTCCTCAGAACCGTAGTCTGATGCGATATGCGCACCACGGTTCGGGGCCTCACCGGGTCCACGGAGCAACGCGCGTCGGCAGGGACCGCCTTCGAGTCCCGTGAGGACAGCGGTGAGGATCGCCCGGTGAGTGCCCCTTCCGGCCACGGTCAGGACAGACGCGCGGGAATGGATCGCCTCCGCCGCCGCATCCCCCTCCGCAGCTCGATGAGCATCCGGAGATGCTCTCGGACGGGGAGGCTCGAACTGGTGCTCGCGCCGCCCCTGCGCACGATGTCGAGATCCGTGATGCGCCCGGACCGGACGGGCGGAACACAGCCGCCTGGCCGCCGAACCCGCTACCGAAGATTGCCTTCGCTGAGCCGCGCCGACTTCTCCACCAGCATCGCGTCGCCGTAGGAGTGGAACCGGTAGCCGGTCCCTACCGCCTCCCGGTAGGCGGCGAGGACCGGCTCCCGCCCGGCGAGCGCCGCGACCAGCATCACCAGCGAACTGCGGGGCAGGTGGAAGTTCGTGACGAGCGCCGAGACGACGCCGAAGTGGTGGCCGGGCAGGATCCGGAGCGCGGTCTCCCGTTCCCGGGGCCCCGCCTCGAGGACTCCCGGCGTCTCGAGCACCCGGACCGTCGTCGTCCCCACCGCGACGACCCGTCGTCCTTCGTCAAGCGCCCGCCGGACGGCGTCGCGGGTGGCGCCCGGGAGGTGGAACCGCTCGGTCCCCAGTTGGTGCTCGCGAGGGTTCTCGGTCCGCACCGGGGCGAAGGTGCCGTATCCGATGTGGAGCGTCAGATCCCGAACCTCCACGCCCCGCTCCGCGAGCCCCCGGAACACGTCGCCGTCGAAGTGGAGTCCGGCGGTCGGCGCCGCCGCCGATCCGGGGACCGAGGCATAGACGGTCTGGTAGCGCTCGCGGTCGGCGGCCTCGTGCGCCGCTGCGCCCGGGCCCTTCCGGCGGATGTAGGGCGGCAGGGGAGTGCGTCCGGCGCGCTCGGCGAGTGCCACCGGCGAGTCGGCGCCGTCGAGGATCCGGAGGCGGCGTCGGCCGCCGCCCAGCGGCTCGCCCGCCTCCAGCCGGACCCCCGCGGCTTCCAGCCGGACGCCAGGCCGGAGCGCCGGACGGGTCAGCGCCTCGAACCACGAGCCGCGCTCCGGGGCGGGGGCGCCGGGCAGGAGAAGGATCTCGACCCGTCCCCCGCCCGGCAGCCGGCGCGCTGCGATCCGGGCGGGCAGGACCCGGGTGTCGTTCCGGACGAGCAGATCCCCCGGCCGCAGCAGCGTGGGGAGTTCGAAGAACCGGTGATGCGCGGTCGTCCCGTCGGAGCGGAGGTGGAGCAGCCTCGACCGGCTGCGGACGGGCGCCGGGTGCTGCGCCACCCGGCCGGACGGCAGCTCGTAGTCGAAGTCGGAGGTGCGCAATCGCGGCGCATCGGCGGGAAGGGCGCCAGGCACGGAGGCGCGGGTCAGCGGCGGGGTGACAGCAGCGCCGGTGGCGGGGCGGCGCCGGGCCTGCCCAGGTGCCTCGCCCCCCGCTCGGTGAGCACCCGGCCGCGGGCGGTGCGCCGCAGGAACCCGCGGTAGATCAGGAACGGTTCGTGGACTTCCTCGAGGGTGCGGGTGTCCATCCCGAGAGTGGCGGCGAGGCTCGCCACGCCGACCGGACCGCCGGCGAAGTTCTCCACCACGCTGAGAAGGATCTTCCGGTCGAACCGATCGAGGCCCTCGCGATCCACCTGAGCGACCTCGAGGAGCGCCAGCGCCGAAGCGCGGTCCACGCGCCCCGAGCCCTTGACCTGCGCCCAGTCGCGCACCCGTCGGAGCAGGTTGTTCGCCACCCTCGGCGTGCCGCGCGACCGGACTGCGATCTCCCGGCCGGCCTCCGGTTCGAGCGGCACATCGAGCACCCGCGCCGCGCGCTCCAGAACCCGCGCCAGATCCCGGGCGGCGTAGAACTCCAGCGGGTGGACCAGCGGAAACCGGTCCCGCAGCGGGCCGGCGAGCAGATCCGCCCGGGTCGTGGCGCCGATCAGCGTGAACGGAGGCAGATCGATCCGGAGCGTGTGGGCGCCGAGCTTTTCCCCGACCATGATGTCCAGCCGGCGGTCCTCCATGGCGGGGTAGAGCACTTCGGCGACCGCGGGGGCGAGTCGGTGGATCTCGTCCACGAACAGCACATCCCGAGGCCCCAGGGCGTTCAGCAGCGCCACCATGTCTCCGGTCCGGGGAATCAGCGGCCCGGCCGACGTGTGCATCGCGACGCCCAGCTCGACCGCGACCGCCGCCGCCAGCGAGGTCTTCCCCAGGCCAGGCGGCCCGTGGAGCAGCAGATGGTCGAGGGCGTCGCCGCGAGCGCAGGCGGCTCGCACGCTGATTTCGAGCTGATCCAGCACGGCGCGCTGCCCGACGAACTCGCCGAAGTCGCGCGGCCGCAGGCTCCGGTGGAACTCCTCGTGTTCGCGGCCGCCTGCGGGAGGGGCGGACCTCGGGGTCACTCAGTGGTCCCGCTGACGATGTCCGTCGGGGAGCGAAGTGAACTCGCCGGAGTCCGAGTCGGGAGCGGGCAGCCGCAGCATCCGCATCAATTCGAGGGCGTTCCCTCGTCGCAGCGGGCCCTCCCGGAGCTGATAGTCGAACTCCATGCGCTCCCCGGCGATCCGCTCCCGGAAATGCATGTTGCGCACCCGCCCGGGGAGCTCGTGCTCGAGTTCGGCGAGGGTCAGGTCGTGGGTGGTGAGGATGCCGACGGCCCCCCGTCGCTCCAGTTCCTCCACCAGCGCCTGCGCCGCGAGCCGCCGATCGCTCGAGTTCGTGCCTCCGAGCACTTCGTCCAGCAGGAACAGCAGGGGTTCCTCGGGAGAGCCGGTGTCGAGGACGCGCCGGAGCGCGAGCAGCTCGGCGAGGAAGCGGGAGACGCCGTCCTGCAGCGAGTCGTGGACCGCGATGGAGGCCCCGAGCGCCACGGGACCGAGGACGAGGCGGCTGGCCGCCACCGGAGCTCCCATGCGGGCGAGGACGACGTTCGCGCCGATCGCGCGCAGCAGGGTGCTCTTCCCCGCCATGTTGGAGCCGGTGACCACGAGGATCTCGGCGCTCCCGCGGCCGAGCCGGAGCGAGTTCCGCTGGAGGCGGCCCTCCGGGATCAGCGGATGCCCGAGATGGACGGCGTCGAGCCCGGGGGCGTCGTCGAAGGTCGGAAAGACGTGGCCGGGCCGCTCGACGGCGTACTGGGCCAGCCCGAGCAGGGCGTCGAACTCCCCGGCTGCCTCCCTCCAGTTCCGCAGCGCCTTCCCCCGGCGCCGCCGCCAGCGGTCCAGGGCCCGCTCGTGGTGGGTTCCCCAGAACAGGAAGGCCGCGAGCGGCGCCAGCATGGGATTGCGCCGGAGCGGCATGGTCCGGGCCAGTCGCCGAATCTGCCGCAGCGGCGCGCCGGCATCCCCCAGCCGCTTCCGGAGATCCCCGAGGCGAGCCGACTCGAATTTCTCGCGGTCGAGGATGCGGACCGCCTCCAGAAGGGGCTGGATCTCGCGCGCGACATGCCCGGCGGTCCGCTCGTGCCGCCGCACCCGAGTCCGGTTCGCCAGACCGACGCCCACGGCCAGCCACACCGCCACCGCGAACGGCAGCGGTCCGGTCGCGCCGGCGAGCCAGGCGGCGAGCCCCGCTCCCATCGCCAGGGTGAGGGCCGCGCAGACCGGAACGAGCAGCCGGCGGATCAGCCGCGGCGGCGGGACAGGGAACGGAAACGGCGCCAGACCGTCCCCCCCGTTGTCCCCCGCCGGATCCTTCACCGCGTCCGCCGGCGGCCCCAGCCAGGTCAGGATCATCGAGAAGTCCGCGATCGGCCAGGGCGTCAGGGCGCCGGTCGCCGCCACCTGCTCGCGGAGGTCGTCCCTCGGCGTCAGCTCCCGGATGGCCTCCTGGCGCACCCGGACCTCGTCGGGATCCGCCGGGTGGAGCATCCACCGCCCCAGCGCCTCGCCGCCGGCGTCGGTCCGCCAGTCGGCCACCCGGTCGAAGAGCTGCCCGGCTCCGAACAGATCGAGATGCGGATCGAGTCCGAGGTCGCCCAGCCGCCGCAACCGCCGCATCCGCTCGGAGATCCGATCTTCGTCGGACTTTGCGGGCCGCCGCTTCCGCGCCTGTCCGGTGCGGAGGATCTCCACCGGCTTCGGATCCCCGGCTTCCTCCTCGTCGTCGCGGTCCACCCGCTTCGCCGCCCGGTGGTAGAGCTCGGCGATGTGGCGGCGGGCGAGCGTCTGCCGGAGTACGCGGTCGTGGACGATCGCGAGCGCGACGAACATCGCCAGCGGCAGGAGCAGCCACCACCATTGCGACGGGTCGGCGCGGAGCATGAAGGCCATCCCGGCGGCGAAGGCGACGACGAGAACGCGCGCCCGGGAGAGCCATCGTCCCCGCCGCCGGAGCGCCTCGGCGCTTTCGAGCGCCGCTCGGGTGCGGTCCCACCACGAGTGGATCGGATCCACGAAGAGAGGCCGATTCACGACCCGCTCCGCGCCGCGAGCCGGGTGATGCCCGCGCGGAAGTGCGACGCGAAGTCCGCCCCGGGGTTCTCCGCCAGAACCGTCGAGACGACTTCCTCGATCCGCCTGCGATCGGAGAACTGCAGATTCAGGAAGGCGCTCACGAGGTCTCTCCGGCGGACTTCGTCCGGGGTCGGCGCGGCGGGCTCCGGCCCGGCGCCGAGATCGTCGGGGAGCGATTCGGCGAGTTCCGTGATGACCCGCCGCGCCAGCCGAAGCCCCACGCCGGGGGCGGTCGTCAGGCGCTTCACCTGCTTGCCGAGGATCGCCTCCCGGAGCCCCGCGGGAGTCAGGCCGAGCAGATTCAGCGCGACCGCCGGCCCCACGCCGCTCACCGCCCGGAGCCGGTCGAACATCTCGGCCTCGTCGGCGCTCGCGAATCCGTAGAGCACGAAACCGTCCTCCCGATGAACGAGGGTGCGGACGACCAGGGACGTCTCGCCGCCCACCGGGGGCAGCGCCGAGGCCGCTCCGGCCGAGACCCGGACCCGGAAGCCGACTCCGCCTACCTCGACGACGATGGCGCCGCCCGAGTCCTCGAGGACGGCGCCCCGCAACCTCTCGATCATCGGGCGGCTTCCGGCGCGATGCGGCGGGCTCGCGCGAGCCGCGCCTCCGCCCGACGCGCGTCGAGATGGCAGATCGCCACCGCCAGCGCATCGCTCGCATCCACCGGCGTCGGCGGCGCCTCGAGGGAGAGACGCCGGGCGACCATCCGGGCGACCGCCGTCTTCCCGGCGGCGCCGTACCCGGTGAGGGCCTGCTTCACCGCCCGGGGCGCGTATTCCGCCAGCCGCAGTCCGGAGACCGCGACCAGGACCGCGCCGCGCGCGTGGCCGAGCGTGAGCGCGGAACCGGCGCTGCGGGCGCTGAACACCGACTCCACGGCGGCTTCGGCCGGGCGGTAGCCGCGGACGACCTCCCGGACGCCGTCATGGAGCCGCTTCAGCCGATCCACCAGCGGCTCGCCGCGCGGACAGCGCACCACGCCGAACCCCTCCAGATCGAGGGCGCCGCCCCGCTCTCCGACGACGCCCCATCCGGTGATCCGGGAGCCGGGGTCGAGTCCGAGAACCCGGAGTCCGCCGGACGGGGCAGGCGCGTCCGGGTCCGGAGCGTCCCGCTTCAGGAGGCAGCCCCGAGCTCGTTCTCGTCCAGATCGCAGTTGGCCCAGACGTGGGTCACGTCCTCGTGGTCCTCGAGCGCCTCGAGGAGGCGCACGACTCTCGCCGCGTCGCCGCC
>JAJEAO010000043.1 GCA_022822745.1 Acidobacteriota bacterium | reverse complement strand
CGGCGCGGGCGCGCCTCGCGGATGCGGCGTGGCCGGTCCGGGCGGAGGCGCACCGGTTCCTGCGCGGCGTCGGAGAACCTCCGGAGGCGCCGCCGGCGCCGGCGGCGAGGGCGGAGGGCCTGACGGAGGACGACTACGACGCGATGCTCCACCCCCCGTTCACCCCGGTCGCGTGGATCCACACGGAGCGCGGCGAAATCGAGGTCGAGCTCTACATCGCCGATGCGCCCCGGACCGTGTGGCGCTTCATGCGCCTCGCGCGCGACGGGTTCTACGACGGGCACCGGTGGTCCCGTCCGCTCCCGGGTGACGCGCTCCGCGCTGGCGAGGAGCGGGACGTTTCCGGAACCTTCCGCTCCGAGATCAACGAGCGCGCGTTCATGCGGGGCAGCGTCGGGATGGAGGATCGCGGGAAGGACACCGGCGGGGGCCGGTTCTTCATCACGCTGCTGCCGGCGCCGGACCGGAACGGGCGGCAGACGCTGTTCGGGCATGTGCGCCGGGGCTTCGAGGTGCTGGCGCGGCTCGAGCCGGGCGACCGCATCGAGCGGGTGCGGATCTGGGACGGGATCACTCCACCGGATCCGTGATTCCTGGTTCCCCCGCCGGGCGATCCACCGCGGCGCCTGGCTACCGGGCGATCGCGGTGGACCTCGACGGGACGCTGCTGAACTCCGGGAAGCGGATCTCCGGCCCCGACCGCGCCGCCGTGACGGAGGCGGTCCGGGCGGGCGTCGTCGTGGCGGTGATCACCGGACGCCGGTTCGCGGAGCTGGAGCATCTCACCCGGGATCTGCCGGATGCGATCTTCCGCGCCGGGCACGGCGGGGCGCTCGTCCGACGGGGGAGCGAGACCCTCGCCGAGATCCTTCTTCCGCGGGCGGCCGCGAGAACGACGGCGGCGGTCTGCCGCCGCCGGGGTCTCGTGCTGCTGATCAGCGACCGGGACGGCGCGGTGCGCATCGCCGCCGCCGATCCCGCCTCCCCTCGGGTCCGCCGGTACCTTTCCACGGTGCGTCCGCGGCCTCGACTCGACCCGGCGCCCGCGTTCCCGGCGGACCCTCTCCATCTCGTGCTGGCCGGAAGTCCGCAGGAGTGCCGGGCCGCCGAGATCGAGCTGCGGGACCGGCTGGACGGGGCGGCGAACCTCGAGCGCACCGAGTATCCGGCGACGCGTCTCGGTCTGGTGGACGTTCTCGGCGCCGGGGCCTCCAAGGCGTCGGCGCTCGAGGCGGTGGCGAGGGCGGTGGGGATTCCGATGGAGGCCACCCTCGCGATCGGCGACAACTGGAACGATCTCGCCATGCTGCGGGCGGCGGGCCGGGGCGTCCTGATGGCGAACGCGGACCGCGAGCTCCTTCGGCTCGGGTTCGAGACGACCCGCAGCAACGACGACAGCGGCGTGGCGGCCGCGCTGCGGCGCTTTCTCGGAACCTCGGGGCGAGGCCGTTGACGTCCGGCGCCTTCGAGGTCCGGGGCCGCAGCGGCGGCGCCCGGCTGGGGCGTCTCGTCACCGCCCACGGACCGGTGGCGACGCCGGAGTTCATGCCGGTGGCGACCGTCGGGGCGCTACGGGGACTCACCGCCCAGGACGCCCGCGAGGCCGGGACCCGGATCCTTCTCGGGAACGCCTGGCATCTCATGCTGCAGCCTGGACACGAGCGGGTGCGGCGACTCGGCGGCCTGCATCCGCTCATGGACTGGGACCGGCCGATCCTGACCGACAGCGGGGGCTACCAGATCGCCAGCCTGAGCCGCCTGCGCGAGGTCACGGAACAGGGAGTCCGGCTGCGCTCGCATCGCGACGGATCGCTGCACGAGCTCACGCCGGAGAGCGTGATCGGGATCCAGCGGGCGCTCGGGTCGGATATCGCCATGGTGCTCGATGAGTGCCTCTCGCTGCCGGCTTCGCCGGAAGCGGTGGAGCGCGCCGCGGGTCGCAGCCTGCGGTGGGCGGAGCGGGCCCTCGCGGCGCACCGCGAGGAGCGCGCGGGCGGGACGTCCCGGCTTCTGTTCGGGATCGTCCAGGGCGGGGTCTCGCCCGCCGCGCGGGAGGCGAACGCCCGCGCGCTCGCGGCGTTCGGCCCGGCGGGCGACGGGTTCGACGGGTTCGGGGTGGGAGGGCTGCTCATGGGCGAGCCGAAGGAGGCCACCCGCGAGGCGACGGCGGTGGCCGCCGCGGCGCTGCCGCCGGAGCGGCCGCGCTACCTCATGGGCGCCGGCCTGCCGGCCGATCTGATCGAGTCGGCCGGACTCGGCATGGATCTGTTCGACAGCGTTCTTCCGACGCGGCTGGCGCGCCGGGGCATCGTCTTCACTCGCGGCGCCCGCCTGAACCTCTACCGGGCGCGCTTCCGGGACGACGGGCGGGTGCTGGATCCGGGCTGCCCCTGTCCCGCCTGCACCCGCTCCTGCCGGGCCTGGCTTCACCACCTGCTGCGCGCCCGCGAACGGATCGCGGCGACGCTGCTGAGCGCCCACAACCTCACGTTCTACGCCGACCTGACCCGACGGATGCGGGCGGCCATCGCGGGCGGCCGATTCGACCGGTTCCGCGAGGAGCATCGGGATCGCTGGTCCCGCACGAATCCGGACGACGCCTGAGTCGGCGCGCCGCCGCGCCGGTCCGGTTGCGTGGTATCCTGCGCGGTCCCGTACGCCCGGCTCTCCCCTGGACGAGAGCCGGGCTTTTCGTATCCCGTTCCGAGGAGTCGCGATCTTCCGATGTTCCCCTCCCTCCTGCAGGCCAGCCCGGGCGGAGGCGCGTTCGGGATGCAGCTTCTCCTGTTCGCCGTCATCTTCGGGATCTTCTACCTGATCGTGTTCCGGCCCATGCGAAAGCGCCAGCGGGAGACCGAAGCCATGCTGAAGAGCCTCGAACGCGGGGCCCGCGTCGTGACGACCGGAGGCATCCACGGGACGATCACCGGGATCCAGGGCGACCTGATCCAGCTCCGGGTCACCGATTCGGTGAAGCTCCAGATCGATCGGAGCGCCGTCGGACGAGTGATCCCCACGAAGACCTGATCCCGCGCCGCCGAGCCCTTCCGCCGACCCGAGTCCGACTCCCATGAAGCGCAACCTCCGCCTCAAGGCGATCCTCCTGCTGGGGCTGCTGGCCGGACTCGTGTTCCTCGTGAACCCGCCGTCGGAGAAGATCGTGCTCGGGCTCGACCTCCAGGGCGGGATCCACCTCGTGCTGCGCGTGGAGACCGACGACGCGGTCCGGGTGATGACGGACGAGACCGCCGAACTCCTCGCGGAGCGCCTCGACAACGAGGCCATCGATTTCTCCGATGTTCGGGTGGACGCCTTCGGGGCGCTCACCATCGAGGATCTCGACGACGACCGCCTGGGCGAGGTCCGGGACATCGTGGCCTTCAGTTGGCCCGAGTGGGACCTCCAGACCGCGGGCGGAGACGACTGGTCCTTCCGGCTCCGCGCCGCCGAAGAGGTCGTTCTGCGCGATCAGACCGTGGTCCAGGCCATGGAGACGATCCGGCGGAGGGTGGACGAACTCGGCGTCGCGGAACCGGTCATCACGACCCACGGCGTCACCGGGGATCAGATCCTGGTGCAGCTCCCCGGCTACGAGGATGTGGAGCGGGCCAAGGAGATCATCCAGGCCACCGCCCAGCTCGAGCTGCGCCTGGTGCAGGGCGGCCCGGTCCTGGACGAGACGCTGCTGCCGCCCCTGAACAGCTCGCTCCAGAACCTCACGACGGTGCTCCCCACCGGGGCGACCGCGTGGTACCAGGTGAACCGGGTGGCCTCGATCACCGGTCGGGATCTGCGAAACGCCCGGCAGGGCATCGACTTCCAGACGAACACGCCGAATGTCGAGTTCAGCCTCCACGCCGACGGCGCCTCCCGGATGCGCGACTTCACCGGCGCGAACGTCGGACGCCAGATGGCGATCGTGCTCGACGGAGAGGTCGTTTCCGCGCCGGTCATCCAGAGCGCCATCTACGACCAGGGACAGATCACCGGCAACTTCACGGTGCAGGAGGCCCTCGATCTCGCGCTCGTCCTTCGGGCCGGGGCGCTGCCAGCCTCGCTCGAGTACCAGGAACAGCGCACCGTGGGGCCGTCACTCGGGGCGGACTCGATCCGGAGTGGCATCACCGCATCCCTCGCCGGACTCGCCGGCGTTCTGTTGTTCATCATCTTCTATTACCGGCTCTCCGGCATCAACGCCGTCGTCGCCCTGCTGATGAACCTCCTCATCCTCATGGGGGCGATGGCCTACTTCGCCGCCACCCTGACGCTCCCGGGGATCGCCGGGGTGATCCTGACCATCGGGCTGGGGGTGGATGCGAACGTCCTCATCTTCGAGCGGATCAAGGAGGAGATGCGCGCGGGAAAGCCGCCGCGGACGGCCATCTCGGTCGGGTTCTCGAGGGTCTTCCTGACGATCGTGGACGCCAACATGACCTCGCTGGTCGCCGCCGCGATCCTGTTCCAGTTCGGGACCGGGCCGGTCCAGGGCTTCGCCGTGACCCTGAGCATCGGCCTCATCAGCAACGTCTTCACGGCGATGTTCGTCTCCCGCTTCCTGTTCGACTGGGTGCTCGGAAGTCGGCGGCAGGTGGCGGCGCTCAGCATCTGAACCCGGGACGATGGACATCCTCCGCGACACCTCGATCGACTGGCTGAAGTACCGGTGGTGGTTCGCCGGGGTCTCGCTGGCCGTCTTCGTCGCCGGAGCGGTGGACACCGTGGCCCAGGGCGGGATCCGCTACGGCATCGACTTCTCCGAAGGCACTCTCGTCGTCGCCAAGTTCACCGAGCCGCCCGAGATCGAGGCGGTGCGCGACGCCGTTTCCGGACTTGGCTACGGCAACGCGGTCATCCAGCGCTACGACGCGCCCGAGCTGAACCAGGTGATGATCCGGATCGAGAAGGAGCCGGAAGTCGAGGGGGCCGCGCCGGCGGAATCGGCGGGCGGCATAGACGCCAGCGCGAACCGGATCCTCGGCGTGCTCCGGTCCGGCCTCGACGGCAACGCGCTGGAGTCCGCGAGCACGGAGGTCGTCGGTCCGGTGATCGGGGAGGAGCTCCGGCGCCGCGCCCGGAACGCCACGATCCTGGCGCTGTTCGCGATGCTGATCTACATCGGCTTCCGATTCGAGCCGGTGTACGGCGTCGGCGCCACCGTGGCGGTGATCCACGATGTGCTCGTCACGCTCGCGCTCGTGTCGCTGTTCGATCACGAGATCAGCCTGAACGTGATCGCGGCGTTCATGACGCTCGTCGGGTACTCGGTGAACGACACGATCGTGATCTTCGACCGGGTCCGGGAGAACCGGCACATCCACCGGCGGATGGAGCTGTCGGACATCGTGAACCTCTCGATCAACCAGACGCTCAGGAGGACGGTGCTGACGTCCGGGCTCACGCTGGTCGCGGTGGGCGCCCTCCTGATGTGGGGAGGCGAAGTCCTGCGGGCGTTCGCCTTCGTGCTGGTGGCCGGCGTCGCCGTCGGGACGTGGTCTTCCATCGCGATCGCCTCCCCGATCGTCATCTGGTGGCGACGGCGCCGCCGGGGTTCCGCCGCCTCGGCCGAGGAGCAGCGGCCCACGGCGAAACCGATCCGCGTCTGACCCGCGGCCGATAGACTCGCGGGAGAGGGTTCTCTCCCAGCCTTGGCTCCCGCACCCCGGACGCGACGAACGCTGCTCGGTCCGCCGCAGCAGCTCCCCGCCGAGGTCGGGCTCCGGGTTTCGCTGCCGCTCGTCGCCGTGATCCACGGGGCGGTGGTGGGCGCGCTTCTCCACGCTTCGTGGGGATTCGACCCGGCCCGGCTGCCCGTCCCCCCGATGAAGGGCGATGTGCTTCGACTGGTGGCGCCGCCTCCGGCCGCCCTGCCGGAGGGGAACCCGGCCGCGCCGCGCGATCCCGAGCGCGTCGGGACCGCCGCGACCCCCCGGGCGCCGGTGTCCCTGGCGCTGCCGCCCCCGCAGCCGACTCCGCTCGAAGCCCTGCTCGAGGTCGTCGAGGCGGGCGCGCCCGGCTTCGGGGCGCTCGACGGGATCCCCGATGGGCTGTTCGACGGTCTCCCGTCGGGGCTGGCCGAGGGGGTCGTCGGCGGCGCCGACGGCGGCGTGGCCGGAGGCCGCATCGGAGGGTTGCCGGGCGATGCGGACCCGGTGTTTCCGCCCCCGGACGAACCTCCGGCGGCGATCGCGATGCCGCGCCCCCGGTTCCCCGCGGAGGCGCTGCGGAATGGGATCCGGGGGCGCGTCGTGCTGCGCGCGGTGATCAGCGAACGGGGCCGGGTGGAGGTCCTGCGGGTGGTGCGGTCGGTGCCCGGGCTCGACGAGGAGGCCATCCGGGTCGTCGAGGCCGAGTGGCGGTTCCGGCCGGCTCGCCGCAACGGCCGTCCGGTCGCGTCCCTCGGCGATCTCACGGTGCGCTTCACGCTGCGCTGACCGGGGGCGCCGGGGGCGGCAGGGCGCGCGACAATTCCGTGAGACAGGAGGTCAGCAGCCGCTGTTGACACGCGGGGCGGGGGAGTGCTACTTTCTCTACTCGCTCCGATGGTCCAACGAGCCTCTCGGCACCCCGAAATCCCGCCGTCGTCCGCGCCGGTGGTTCCGGGGTCGCAGTCAGAATTCGGGGCCGGGGCCAGCGCCCGCCAACTCTCGGATGCCGGCGGGACATTGGAGCTCAGGAGGTCAGCATGCCAAGGGACGTGACATTTCAGGTGGCCCCGGACGACCAGAGCGCGCTCCGCTCCCTCGGGAGTTTCGCTTTCTCGTTCCTGCTCCAGGCCACGGCGGCGATCGTCTTCATCGTGATCCCGATTCTCGCGGTCAACCTGCCCACGCCGGACGGGATCATGACCTTCATGGCGTCGGCGCCGCCGCCGCCGCCGCCTCCGCCGCCGCCGCCGCCGCCGAAGGCCGCCCGTCGCCCGTCGGCGCCCAAGCCGGTCCTGAACACCACGCCGCAATTCGTCGCGCCTGTCGACATTCCCGACGACATCATCGGAGACGGCGCGGGGGTTGACTTCGGCGTTCCCGGCGGCGTCGAGGGCGGCGTTCCCGGCGGCATCATCGGCGGCATCGTGGGCGGACTGCCCTCCGGGCCTCCGCCCCCGCCGCCGAAGGCCGCTCCGGTCCGCGTCGGCGGCGAGATCCGCGAACCCACCCGCATCCAGTACGTCCAGCCGATCTACCCCGAGATCGCCAAACAGGCGCGCGTCTCGGGCGTGGTCATCCTCGAGGCGATCATCGACCCGAACGGCAACGTGACGAACATCTCCGTGCTCCGCTCGATTCCGCTTCTCGACCAGGCCGCCATGGACGCGGTCCGTCAGTGGAGGTATCAGCCCACGCTTCTGAACGGTGTTCCCGTTCCCATCGTGATGTCCGTCACGGTGACGTTCAACCTCGGCTGACCGAGAGCGAGTCCGGACGAAGCCCGCGCGGCGAACGGAACCTCTTCCCAGCCCCAGTTTCCACGGCTTCCGCCGCCGCCCGGGCCGCCTGACGACCCGGGGGCGGCGGTTTTCCCCACGATTTTCCGAACCTCAGGAGGACCACGGAAATGTCTTTCGATCTGCTCGAGATCTGGAGCCACATGGGCTTCGCTGCGAAGTTCATCAACGGCGTCATGGCCGTGATGTCGGTGTACTCGCTCGCCATCATGATCGAGCGCTACCTCACCTTCACGAAGGCGAAGGGCCAGTCCCGGAGCTATTCCCCGCGGATCGCCCGCCAGCTCAAGGCCGGCGACATCGGCGGCGCCATCAAGGTCAGCCAGGACAAGAGCGTCAAGAACAGCCACCTCGCCAAGGTGCTCCTCGCGGGTCTTCGCGAGGTCGAGTTCCAGGGTGAAGAAGGCTCCGGAAGCAAGGAAGAGACGATGGAGGCGGCTCACCGGGCCATCCAGCGCGCCACCGCGATCGGCATGCTCGACCTGCGTCGCAACCTCTCCGGCCTGGCCACCGTGGGCGCCACGGCTCCGTTCGTGGGGCTGCTCGGCACCGTGCTCGGCATCATCACCGCGTTCCGGGGCATGGCGCTGACCGGCTCCGGCGGAATCGGCGCGGTCTCGGCGGGAATCGCCGAGGCGCTCATCGCGACCGCCTTCGGTCTCTTCGTCGCCATCCCGGCCGTGTGGGCGTTCAACTACCTCACGAATCGGGCCGACGCGTTCGGCGTCGAGATGGACAACGGGGCGTCCGAGCTGATCGACTTCATGGCTCGTCGCTGACCGGGACCGTTTCCCACCAGCACGACAACCCTCTACCGTGGCCTCTGACCCGTCTCCCGGCTCTCGTCGGGAGACGCCGTCCGGCCACACCGCCTGAAGGAGGAATCCCTCATGGGTATGGCAGGCCTTGGCAGCAAGGACGTCAACGCGAACATCAACGTCACGCCGCTGGCCGATGTGATGCTGGTGCTGCTCATCATCTTCATGGTCGTGACCCCTCTCCTGCAGAAGGGAGTGGACGTGAAGCTCCCGGTGGCCGAGTACGGCGCGGATCATCCCGACAGCGATGATGTCGTGAACGTGGCGATCCGGGAGAACGGCGAGATCTATGTGGATCTCATCTCCACCACCCAGCAGGATCTGCCGACGACGCTGGCGACCAAGTTCGAGGGCAAGACCGAGCGGCTCCTGTACCTCAAGGCGGACGAGCGGCTGACCTACCGGGAAGTCATGCAGATCATGGAGTTGTGCCGCGATGGCGGCGCCGACGAAATCGGTCTGATCACCGAGCGGATGGACGCCGAGTAGGCGCTGACCGGATCCCGGCTCGAATCGAGGAGAAAACACCATGGGCATGGCAAGTTTCGGCTCCGGCGGAGTCACTTCGGACATCAACATCACCCCCCTGATCGACGTACTCCTGGTGCTGCTCATCATCTTCATGGTCGTGACCCCGCTGACCCAGCAGGGGCACGATGTGGAGATGCCGGACAGCCAGGAGGAGGCCGCTCCCAACACCGAGCCGGATCCGAACCAGCTCGTGCTGAGCATCGACGGCGCGGGGCAGTTGACCATCAACAAGCAGGTCGTGGCGCGCGAGGAGCTCCCGCTGCGCATCCGCGACATCTTCGAGACCCGCGCGGACAAGACGATCTTCCTCAGGGCGGACGGTTTCCTCCCCTACGGATCCGTCGTCGAGATCCTCGACATCGCCAAGGGGAACGGCGTCGAGCGCGTCGGGATCGTTCCCGAGTGAACCGGGAGGGCACGAACGGCATGACTACCAAGATGACTTCGCTCGTTCGCTCGGGGGCCATGCTCCTGGGCGTCGGGGCGTTCGCCGCCGGCTCCCTCGGCTGCGGGATCCCCGACTACATCGACATGCTCCAGGCGATGCGCGCCTTCGGCAAGGCGAACGAGGCCTACGGCAAGCAGGAGTACGAGGAGGCGATCGGCTTCTACGCCGAGGCCACCGCGAACGCTCCCGAGGAGCATGTGATCGTCCAGACGACGCTCCGCTTCTTCACCGCCAGCAGCCACCACCTTCTCTATCGTCCCAACGTCATGGACGATCCCGAGAACGAGGCGCACCTCGACGCGGCCCTGGACGGGTACGAGGAGACGCTCGACGTGGTCGAGCGCATCCTGGCCGACCCGGCCGAAGCCCAGGAAAACAAGGATGCAGTGGCGCTGTACGAGCGCTACGCGATCGAGCAGCTCGCCGGGATTCACCGCGACTATCTCGACGATCTCGAGATGGCGGAGCACTACTTCAATCGGTTGATTGCTCTGGATCCGAGCGCTCCCGAGCGGTACTACGCGCTCGCGGACGTTTACGAGCGCTACCACGATCCCGTGGACAACCCGCTCATCGACAAGGCCATCGAGATGTACGAGAAGCCGGTGGAACTGAATCCAGACGATCCGATCCGGTATCGCCAGGTGGCGAACCTGCTGAACAAGTACGGTCGGTTCGACGAGACGATGGACTGGCTGGCCCGGGCGCGGGACGTGAATCCCCAGAACCCGGAGGGCTACTACCTGATCGCCACCTATTACTGGGACAAGGTGTACCGGGATCCGGACCTGACCCAGAGGGATCGGGCCGAGTTCGTGGACCTCGGAATGGAGCAGCTCGACCAGGCCCTGGAGATCAACGACGAGTACGTTGACGCGCTGGTTTACAAGAACCTGCTCCTCCGAGAGAAGGCGAAGCTGGAGCCAGGGAATGCTGCTGCTCTCACCGCGCAGGCAGACGAGTTCCGGGCCCGGGCGCTGGCGCTGCGCGAGGCGCAGGCCGAGGCAGCTCGTGCGGCTGCAGCCGCGGCGGCAGAGGCTGCCGCCACGGGCGCGGCCGAGAGCGCCGAGGAGCCTGAGTAGGCGGCTCGGCCAGAGTCCGGCTCACAACCGGAGCCTCCGGCAAGAGGCCCCGTCGGTCGCGTGCGTTGGCCGCGATCGGCGGGGTCTTTTCGTGTGTTCGGTGGGCGCTGTCGCTGCGGCGACTGACCGATGCGGGCCCCAGGGGGTCCGCGAGCTGAGAGCGGCGGGAGGCGCCGTCGAGCGATGATCCGGTTCGAGACGATCCGGGACCGGGTTCTGGCGTATCACCCGGAGGCCGACTTCGACCTGCTGCGCCGGGCGTATGTCGTCGCGGCGCAGGCGCACCGTGGCCAGGTAAGGCGCTCCGGCGAGCCGTACCTGACCCATCCGCTGGAAGTGGCGGCCATCCTGGCGGATCTCCAGCTCGACCCGATCTCGGTGGCTTGCGGGCTTCTTCACGATGTTGTGGAGGACACGGCGATGGGCGCCGGCGACATCGAGCGACTGTTCGGTCGGGACGTGCGCCGGGTCGTGGAGGGGCTCACGAAGCTGAGCAAGGTGGATTTCCGGTCGGCGGAGGCCAGTCAGGCCGAGAACATTCGGCGGATGGTCATCGCGATGACGGAGGACACCCGCGTCATCCTGGTGAAACTGGCGGATCGCCTCCACAACATGCGGACGCTGGATCCCCTTCGCGCCGAGAAGCGCCAGCGCATCGCTACGGAGACCCTGGACATCTATGCGCCGATCGCGGGACGCCTCGGGATCGGGAAGATCGAGGCAGAACTCCAGGATCTCTCGCTTCGTCATCTCGAGCCGCAGACCTACGGGGTGCTGGAAGCGCGCGTCAAGGCGAAGCGGCGGTGGGCGGACGACTTCATCCGGGACGTCAGCCGGGCGCTCCGCCGCGAGCTCTCGGCGGAGAACATCCCGGGAGATCTCACGGGCCGGACCAAGAGCATCTATTCGATCCACCAGAAGATGCGCCGGCAGAAGATCGAGCTGGATCAGATGTACGACTTCATCGCGTTGCGTCTGGTCACCGACACGGTGCCGCACTGCTACACCGCGCTGGGGGTGATCCACAACACCTGGAGGCCGATTCCGGGCCGCATCAAGGACTTCATCGCGATGCCGCGCGAGAACGGCTACCAGTCGCTTCACACCAGCCTGATGACCGATTCGGGGACGCATTTCGAGGTGCAGATTCGGACCCGGGACATGCACCGCGTGGCCGAGGAGGGGATCGCGGCGCACTGGAGCTACAAGTCGAAGGCGCGGGTCGCTCCGCAGGACATGGAGCGGTTCGCCTGGCTGCGACAGGTCCTCGAATGGCAGAAGGAGCTGAAGGACCCGAACGAGTTCCTCAGCAGTCTCAAGATCGATCTCTACCCGGACGAGGTCCACTGCTTCACTCCGCGCGGCGAAGTCAAGACGCTGCCGCGGGGCGCCACTCCGATCGACTTCGCCTACGCCATCCACACCGAAGTGGGCCACACCTGCGTCGGGGCCCGCGTGAACGGCGTCATGACGCCGGTGCGCCAGCCGCTCCGCAACGGCGACATCTGCGAGATCCTGACCCGGAAGCATCGGCTTCCCAACGAAGACTGGCTCAAGTTCGCCCGGACGAACCGGGCGAAGAGCAAGATCCGGGCGCGCCTGAACGCCGAAGCCCGAAAGGAGAGCATCGAGATCGGGCGGAAACTGGTGGAAAAGGAGGCGCGGTCCCACGGCTTCAGTCTGCGGCGTCTTCGCGCGGCCCCGGGGCTCCCGAACGCCCTCAGGCGGCAAGGCGCCTCGACCATCGAGGATCTCTATGCGGCCGTGGGTTACGGCAAGGCGCCTCCGGCCCGAGTCATCGCCGACATCCTCCCGCCCGGTGAGCTGAAGCGGCCGGAAGCGTCGCCGCGGGGCCACGGGCTGGCTGGCGCGGTGCGCCGCATCATCGGCCGTCCTTCCGGGCATATCCTGGTGAGCGGACACAGCGACATCATGGTGCACCGGGCGCGGTGCTGCTCCCCGCTGCCGGGAGAGGAGATCGCGGGCTACATCACCCGGGGCAAGGGGGTCTCGGTCCACGCGGCGCGCTGTCCGCAACTCACCGACCTCGGTCGGGATCCGGATCGCCGGGTGGAGGTCTCGTGGGGGTCTTCCGGCGGCGCTCCCTACGACGCCGGTTTCATCGTGCGGGTCGAGAATCGGAAGGGCATCCTGGCCGATCTGACCAAGGTGATCGCGGAGACGGACACCGACATCCGGTCTCTCGAAGGAGCGGCCGACGACGCCGACCGGGGGAACATCCGCATCACCGTCCTGGTGCGGAACGCCAGGGAGATCGGCGCCATCTCACGCCTGCTCCAGGGGATCCCCGGCGTCATCGAGGTGCATCGCGCCAGCCCCGGGCGCCAGGGCTCGGCCTCGGGGGGCTGACACGCGCCGGCCCGGTGTCGGGCCATGGCGGCGCGACCGAGAGCGGGGGCGCGCGAACACGCCGACGCTGCCCGGTCCACGTTCCGACCGATCTCGAGCTGCTGCCGGACAGGGATCACCGGGACCGTTCGCGAGGGAACTCGCGGGCCACCCGGCGGAGCGTTTCCAGAGCGGTTTCGAGGTCTTCGGGCAGGGGGCTCCGGAAGCGGCTCCGCTGCCCGGTTCCGGGGTGGAGGAAGGCGATCTCGGCGGCGTGGAGCGCCGGGCGTCTCAGTCGTCTGAGGGCCGCGCCGGCCCGGCCGCCGCCGCGACGGGGCGCCGCCGGTCCGTAGAGGGTGTCCCCGACGAGGGGGTGGCCGATCCCGGCGAGGTGGACCCGGGCCTGATGGGTGCGGCCGGTGTGCAGGCGGATGCGCGTCAGGGTCGCGAGCGGCAGTTCCTCGAGAGGCCAGACCTCGGAGCGAGCGTCCCTGGCCCGTTGACCCCGGCAGCGGAAGCGCTGGGGACGCCGCGGATCCCTTCCGATCGGGTCGGCGAGCACTCGGGCGGACGCGATGCGCCCGAGGGCGAGCGCCAGGTAGTGCTTTTCGACCTCCCGGCGGGCGAACGCTTCGGCGAGTCGGAGCCGCACGCTCTCGCGCCGGGCCGCCACCAGCAGCCCGCTCGTTCCCCGATCCAGCCGATGGACGAGCCCCGGCCTGCCGGGCGGGCCCACGGTTCGCATCTCCGGAAACCGGTGGAGGAGGCCGTTCGCGACGGTGCCCGATGGATGGCCGGGGCCGGGATGGACGACGATGCCCGCCTGCTTGTCGAGAACGACCAGCCAGTCGTCTTCGTGGACGACCGCGAGCGGAACCGGCTCGGGAGGGATCGCATCGCCCTCACCCGGGATGGGTCGGAGGGGCGTCTCCGGATTCGTGAGGGGGGTGATCGTGATGCGCTGACCCGCGCGACAGCGCCGGGATGGGCGTTCCTCCCGGCCGTCGAGAAGGACGAGGCCGGCGGCGATCCAGCGGGTGGCCTCCGATCGGCTCAGGCGCGGAAGCCGGCTGGCGGCGACCCGGTCGAAACGCTGACCCTCTTCATCGGGGGCAACGACGGAGTCGAGCACCTGCCGCGCGCGGCGAGAGGGCCCCGCCAACTCAGACGGTGCGGGTGCGGACGGCGCGCCATGCGATCAGGGCGGCGAGGACGATCCAGACACCGACGAACTGGGACGTGGAGAGCAACTCGTCGAAGACGAAGCCCCGCGGATCGCCCCGGTAGAACTCGACGCCGAACCGCGCCACGGTGTAGAGGATGGCCCAGGTGAGGAAGATCTGCCCCTCGAATCGGCGCCGGCCCGCCATCCAGAGCAGGAGGAAGAAGAGGCCGAACTCGATGGCGGCATCGTAGAGCTGGGTGGGGTGGACAGGGGTGTTCAGCGGGACGCCGGTGGCCTGGTTCGCATAGACATCGGTGAAGGTGACCGCCGTCGGGCCGTCGGTGGGAACCCCGTAGCAGCACCCCGCGCCGAAACAGCCCAGACGCCCGATCCCGTGCCCGAGAGCGAGCGAGGGCGCCATCAGGTCGCCCCCGGTCCACACCGAGATGCCGCGCGACCGGAAGAACCACACGGACGCCGCCACCGCTCCCAGCAAGCCGCCGAAGAATACGCCGCCGGCGCCGAGAAAGCCCAGTGGATTCCGGAGGAACCCGGCGGGGTCGAGGACGATCAGGAGTACCTTGGCGCCGAGCAGGGCGCCCACGATCAGGTAGAGGGCGAGGTCGTAGATGTGCCGGGCCGCGATGCAGTACTGCCCGGCGCGGCGCGCCGCCAGCCAGATCCCGACGAGGAAGCCGCCGAACAGCAGGAGACCGTAGGTATGGAGCGCGGGATGGAATGTTCTCCCGAACAGTTCGATCGCGCCGAAGTCAACCAGTCGCGGGAACACGAAACCTCCGTCTCAGGAAGCGCCGGAAGCGGCGATGTCCGAGGATCCCCCCGGCGGGTCCGAGGCGCCCCGGAATTCGGCCACGCTTTCCAGGAGCAGAAACCCCACCCCGACGCAGATCGTCGCGTCGGCGACATTGAACACCGGCCAGTGGGCGTCCCCGATGTAGGCGTCGAAGAGATCCACGACGTACCCGTAGGCGATCCGATCCCACATGTTGCCGAGGGCGCCCGCCAGCATGAGGGTGATGCCGCTCGCCGTCCACCGCGAGAGGGGGCCTGCCTTGATGGCGAAGCCGATGATGACGGCGATGAGGACCGCCGAGACCCCGGTCAGGATCCACGCCTTGGCCCCGATGTTCACGTCGTCCAGCATCCCGAACGCCATCCCGGTGTTGTGGACCAGTGTGAGCTGGAAGAACCCGGGAAGGACCGGAACCGAGTCCCCGAACACGAGCGAGCGCTCGGCGAGGATCTTCGTGACGCGGTCGGCGCCGAGAAGGCCGAGGAAGAGGAGGGACAGGCCGACCCGACGGCCCGTCAGCGAGAGAAAGCGCAACATCGAATTCTAGCCCGGTTTCGTCCTCGCGGCTTCTGGCGCGGCGGACGAGGGGCATGACGGATCGGGTCCGGCCTGCCGGGCGAGGGCGTACTTCGACGCGCCGGCTTTCGTACACTCTCCCCTCCCGAGAGCGTCCCATGGAGTTCACGATTCGCGACCTCGCCGGCATGCCGGACATGCAGGAGTGCGAGCGGATCCAGCAGGAGGTCTGGGGGTTCGTGGATCTCGATGTCGTGCCCGCGGGGCTCATGGCGGTCATGGCTCACTACGGCGCCGTGACCGCGGGCGCCTTCGTCGGCGAGAGAATGGCCGGTTTCGTGAGCGGGTTCCCGGGGTACGACGCCGGCGAAGCCTTCCACCATTCGCACATGCTCGCCGTGCGCCCCGAGTTTCGCGGGGCGGGCATCGGCATCGCCCTGAAGTGGGCGCAGGCGGACCGGGTGCTCGCCCGGGGAATCCGCCGGGTGAACTGGACCTTCGATCCGCTCCAGGCCCGGAACGCGAACCTGAACCTGAACATCCTGGGAACCACATCGGCGGTGTACCGGAAGAATGTGTACGGCAAGAGCCAGAGCCCGCTCCACGGCGGCATTCCGACGGATCGGCTGGAGCCGGACTGGCGTCTGGATTCCGAGCGGGTGGCCCGCGCCCGGCGCGGACGAAACATCCCGCCCCCCGGCATCCCCGACCTGCCCGCGCTGAACCGGGTCCGTCGGACCGGAAGCGGATTGCAGGTCAGCACCGATCCGGTGTCCCCCGAATCGCTCGGAAGCGACCAGGTCCTGTTCTACGCACCGGAGTCCATCAACGACATCCTCGGGCGCGACACGGAACTCGCGATGGACTGGAGGCTCAAGAGCCGCGCCGGCTTCTCCGCGCTCTTCGCCGCGGGGTACGTCGCGGTGGCCTTCCATCGGGACGGCTCCCGAGCGGCCTACCGACTCGTCCGTTCGGGTCAGGCCCACGCTACCCTCCCCTGATGGCGAACGGGAATCGGTTGGGCCGGAAGGCGCTCGGCCGATCCCGAGCCATCGAGCCGAACCGTTCCGTACGGCTCCGACCCGAGTTCCGGGAGCTCTTTCCGGATTCCGGATGATCCGGCGCGTCACCGTTCGCCGGTTCAAGCGCTTCGAGGAGGAGCGCTTCGAGCTCCCGGGATCGGTCATCCTCGCCGGCGCCAACAACTCGGGCAAGTCCACGCTGCTCCAGGCGATCGCGACCTGGAGGTTCGGACTGGACCGCTGGATCCGGGAGCGACAGCCGCGCGAGGCCCGCAAGAGCGCGGGTGTGGCCGTCCCGCGGGCGGAATTCGCGGCCGCCCGGTCCACGAGATGATCTCCACCTTCTCGCCCGCGCGATGAGGCCGACAGAGATCCACCCCGAGGCGCACGATGTGCTCGGCCGCATCGCGGAGCTCGGCTCGCGTTCCGGGGAAGGCGCGCGATCGGAGGGATGACGCCGGCATGAATCTGCGGGAGGCGGTCTCGGGCGCCCTGTTCCCGCTCGCGTTCCTCGAACACGAGATCACCCGGTTCCCCGACTGGCAGGCGGCGAAGAGGGACCTTGCCGAGGGCCTGCAGGCGGAGCTGGAGAGTGTTCGCCGAGGGTTTCCGTCGGAGTCCGATCCCAACGAGGCAGAGACCGAGGCCGGGTTCATCTGGAGAGTCCTCGAGCTCCTGGGGTGGACCAGCACCCTGCGTCAGCAGAACCTGAGTCCGGGACCACGACGCGATGTGCCGGACGGCGTCCTGTTCGCGGACGACGATGCGCGAGAGCGGGCTCTCGCGATGGCGGAGGGGCCAGCGCGATACCGCCTCGCCGCGTCCTTTCTGGAGTCCAAGCGATGGGGCAAGGGGCTGGATCGCCCCTCGGGGTCGGAGAGGATCGCGCCGGCGACCCAGATGCTCCGCTACGTGCGGGCGGCGCGGATTCAGACCGGCGGGAAGCTGCGGTTCGGGATCCTCACCGACGGCGCCCGATGGCGGCTCTACGACGCGGAGGCGGCCTCGGTCGCCAACGATTTCCTCGAGCTGGATGTCGAGCGGGCTCTCACGCCCTCGACCGGCGGCCTGCTCTCGGAGGAGGAGCGCGTCCACCTGCTCACGCTGTTCGTCGTCCTCTTCCGGCGCGCGGCCTTCACTCCCGGTCCCGGCGAGGACACCGGTCTCCACGAGCGCGCGCTGGGCGAGAGCCGCTTCTTCTCCGAGAAGCTCGCATCGGATCTCTCGGAGGTCATCTATCCCGGCGTCTTCGAGTCCCTCGTCCGGCATCTCGGCGCCACCGCCCCGGAAGAGGATGGGGAGGCGGTGCGGGACGCGGCGCTCATCCTGCTCTACCGGCTCCTGTTCATCCACTACGCGGAGGATCGTGGTCTCCTGCCGACATCGGAAAGGCGCTATCTGCGCATGAGGCTCCGCATCCTCGTGAGGGAGCATCAGGCGGAGCAGAGGGAAGAGGAGAACCCGTTCTCCACGAGGATGGGCTACTACTGGTGCGTTCTCCGCGGGCTGTTCCAGCTCATCCGCGAAGGCGATCCCGCCTTCGGCGTCCCGCCCTACGACGGAAGTCTGTTCGCCCGGGAGCGGGCGCCGCTTCTCGATCGCGTGGAACTCAGCGACGCGGTCGTTGCCGATCTCATGGACCAGCTCGGGTACCGGGCCATCCCCAGGGGCCGCCGCTACATCAACTACCGCGATCTCTCGGTCCAGCAGCTCGGCTCGATCTACGAACGCCTCCTGCAGCTCGAGGTCGTGGGCCGGGGCAGGACAGTCGAGCTCCGACACGACGCCGAGGTCCGCCGCGACGCCGGCGCCTACTACACGCCGGAGCCGCTGGTCCAGCTCGTCATCGAGGCATCGGTCGGCCCGCGGGTGGAGGAGGCGCTCGACGCGTTCCGCGACGCCGGGGAGGGAGCCGGACCGGACCCGGCGGAGCGGATCCTCGGGCTGAAGGTCTGCGATCCGGCGATGGGGTCCGGACACTTTCTCGTCGCCGTGGTGGATTACCTCTCGGACCGCGTACTCGAGGCGGTGGCGGAGGCGGGGGAAGCGGGCGCGGAGTCCCCCGTGGCCGGAGAGATCCGCGAGATCCGGACATCCCTCGAGACGAACGCCGCCACCGGCGGCTGGAAGCTCGGCCGGAAGGCGCTCGACGACCGCCACATCGTGCGGCGGCTCGTGCTGAAGCGCTGCGTGTACGGCGTGGACAAGAACCCGCTGGCGGTGGAGCTCGCCAAGCTCTCGCTCTGGCTCCACTCCTTCACCGTGGGCGCGCCGCTCGGCTTCCTCGGTCACCATCTCCGCACCGGCGACAGCCTCTTCGGGGGATGGGTCGCGGACGTTCGCGCCGGATCGGGGGGCAACGGGCTCTTCCTCCAGCGACCCCTCCGGCAGGCGCAACGAGCCGCTCGCCCCATGCGGGAGATCGAGGCGCTCGCGGACACCGAACTCGCCGAGGCGGAGCGCTCCGAGCAGCTCTTCCGGGAGGTCGAAGAGGGGACCCGGCCGCTGCGGACCTTCCTCTCGCTGCTCCATGCGACGAACTGGAGCAGTCAGCCGCGGCGGACCGTCGCGAAGCTGCGTCGCCGCTGGCTGGGCAGTCGTCTCGGCGATCCCGTCGCCATCGCCACCGGCGAAGCCGGGATCCCGGCGGATCGTCCGCTCGCCGCGGAGGTCGGGGAGCTTCTCGACGAGGCGCGCCGGACCGCGGCCCGGGAGCGGTTCCTGCCGTGGGAGGCAGCGTTCCCCGGCGTCTGGCCCGATCTGGAGCATCCCGAGACCGGCGGTTTCGACGCCGTGATCGGGAACCCGCCGTGGGACCGGATGAAGCTCCAGGAAGTGGAGTGGTTCGCGTTCCGGCGGCCCGCCATCGCCCGCGCCCAGCGCGCCGCCGACCGCAAGCGGATGGTGCGCCGGCTCCGCGCGAACGGCGATCCGCTGGCCGAGCAGTACGAACAGGCGTCTCGCCGGGCCCGCACTGCCGCGACGGTCGCGCGGAAGTCGGGACACTACCCGTTGCTCGGTCGCGGGGATCTCAACCTCTACGCGCTGTTCGTGGAACGGGCCACTCGACTGATCGGCCCCGAGGGAGTGGTCGGATTGCTCGTGCCCTCCGGGATCGCCGCCGACAAGATGGCGGCGCCGTTCTTCCGGGGAGTTTCGACCAGCGGTCGCCTGCGGGCGCTCTATGACTTCGAGAACGGGCGGCCCCGCTCTGAGGGCCAGCCCTTCTTCCCGGACGTGCACCGGGGCAAGAAGTTCTGCGTGTTCGTCGCCACGGCGAGCCCGACCGGGATCCCGCCGAGGTGTGGGTACTTCCTCCAGGATGTGGACGATGTGCTTGATCCAGATCGCTGTTTCGAAATGCAGGCGGCCGACTTCCGACGCGTGAATCCCAATACCGGCACCGCCCCCGTCTTTCGCTCCGCTCGAGACCAGCGGATCACGGTGGGCATCTATCGCCGGCTCCCGGTTCTCGTGGATCGGTCCTCTCCCGGCAGCCCTGTCCGGGTGTGGCCGGTGAAGTACCGGACGATGTTCCACATGACGAACGACTCCCATGGGTTCCGGACGCGGGAGGCACTGATGACGACGGAGAAGGCTTGGCCGATCCCGGGTCGGCGCTTCGAGAACGCCGAGGGTCGCTTCGTTCCGCTCTATGAGGGAAAGATGGTCCAGGCGTTCGACCACCGCGCTGCAAGCGTCGAAGTCAATCTCGATAACCCCCATCGCCCTGCGCGACCCGTGTACGCATCGGCCAATCAGCATCGGAACCCCTCATGGGCCCCCGAGCCGCAGTACTGGATTCGCGCGGCTGATTGTGGTTGGGATCCTCCATCGGGCTGGGTGCTCGGATTCAAGGACGCCACCGCCACGACAAACCGGCGCACGACGATCGCCGCCCTCCTGCCACTTGTCGGATTCGGAAACACATTGCCGCTCCTGGTGGGAGCGGGGTCGGACCGACGCGAGTGGCTCCTCGCCGCAAATCTCAACGCCACGATTCTGGACTTCGTCGCTAGACAGAAGGTCCACGGCGAGCATCTGAGCCTCTACATCCTGGAACAGTTGCCAGTAGCGCCGCCGGAGACCTACTCCGATACCCGCTTCGGGCCGCGAACCGCCGAGGATGTGATCCGGGACGCCGTGCTTGAACTCACCTACACCGCCCACGACATGGCGCCCTTCGCCCTCCAGCTCGGACATGTGGATGCGTCGGGCAAGGTGAAGCCCCCCTTCCGCTGGGATCGGGATCGCCGGCTCGCCCTCCGCGCCAAGCTGGATGCGGTGTACTTCCTGCTCTACGGGGTGACCGATCGCGACGATGTGCGCTACGTGTACTCCACCTTCCCGGGGGTCAGGAAGGACGAACAGAAGCGTTACGGCGCCTACCGCAGCCGCGACCTGTGCCTCGCGTGGATGAACGCCCTCGAGGCCGGTCGGCCCGACGCCGATGTGACGATCTGACTCGCCCGCTCAGCCGGCGGACGGAGCGGTCTGGGTCCACCGCGGGCGGCGCTTCTCGAGGAAGGCGCGCATGCCCTCCGTCGCGTCCGGTTCCACGGCGTTGGAGCACATGACCTCGGACATCGCCGCATAGGCGTCCGCGAGCGGCATCTCGATCTGCCGCCAGAAGGCGCGTTTGCCGAGCGCCACGACGAACGGACTCGCTTCGGCGATTCGCCGCACGAAGGCCTCCGTCGCCGCTTCGAGGTCCTGTGCCGGAACCACGCGGTTCACGAGGCCCCACGCGAGGGCGGTGCGGGCATCCACGAAGTCCCCGGTGAGGAGCATTTCCATGGCCTGCTTTCGGCCGGTGACTCGGCTCAGCGGGACCATGGGCGTGGAGCAGAAGAGGCCGATCCGCACTCCGGGGGTCGCGAATCGAGCGGACTCGGCGGCGACGGCGAGGTCGCAGGCGGCGACGATCTGGCAGCCGGCCGCGGTCGCGACGCCGCGCACCTCGGCGATGACGGGCTGAGGCGTTTCCCTGATCGCGTCCATCAGGCGGGAGCAGGCGTCGAATACCCGCCGCTGCACTTCTGGTTCGGCGCCTGCCATCTCGGACAGGTCGTGACCCGCGCTGAACACCGGGCGATCGCCGGCGGTGAGCACGACCGCCCGCACGCCGTCCCCTCCGGACGCCTCGCGCAGCGCGCCCGTCAGGTTCTCCATCATCGCGGTCGAGAGCGCGTTCCGCTTCTCGGGCCAGTCCAGGACCACGCGGGCGGCGGGTCCCCGGATGCGAATCCGGACGGTGGCCTCAGGCATCACGATTCGCCGGGAGGAAGGGGGCGACCCGGTCCGGCTCGGGGGGCGCGGTGAGCAGACTTCCGATCACGAGTCCGGTGATGGACGCGGCGGCGCCCGGGTAGATCACGTAGTCGTAATCGGTGGGCAGGAACCCGACGCGCTCGATTCCAGCGGCGTTCAGCGCAGCGAAGACCAGGGTCGCGCCGATGCCCGCCGCGATCGAGATGACGCCGCCCGCCGGAGTCGCCCGCCGCCACAGGAAGGCGGCGAGGAGCGCCGGCGTTACCGCCGCGCCCACCATCGTGTAGGCGTAGAGCGCCATGTCAAGGATGCTCTCGAACCAGGTCGTGATCACCAGCGCAGCGCCTGCGAGGCCCACCATGGAGAGACGCTGGAAACGGATAACGGCCCCGGAGTCGGCGTTCGGCCGCAGGAAGCGCTGGTACACGTCGCGGGCCAGTCCGGTCGAGGGAACGAGCAGGAAGGTCGTCGCCGTCGAGAAGATGATGGCCACCGCTCCGGCGAGGAGGAGGCAGCCCGCCAGCGTGGGCAATTGGTGTCGGGCGAACTCGAGGAGCACGGTCTCGGTGGCGGCGGTGTGGAATCCGGCGCCATCGCGGAACATCGGATCATCCCAATAGCCCGCTGCGGCGAACACCGCCGTCGCAAGGATGAGTACCTCGATCACGATGACCCCCACGATCATCCCGAGGACGGCCTTTCTGGCCGCCGCGCCCGATTCGGCGGCGTAGAACTTCTGGTACATGCCGCTCTCGCCCAGCAGGAGCAGCATCGTGGGGAGGAAGAGTCCGAGCGCCGCGGAAATCCCCAGACGACCGGTCAGGGTGAAGTGGGTCTCGGGCAGGACCGCGGTCAGCCCGGCCGTTCCTCCCGCCGCGGAGAACGCGAGGGGGGCCGCGATGAGGATGCTCGCGATGATGATGATCCCGTTCACGACATCCAGCCGGACGACCGAGAGCATCCCGGCGCTCACCGCGAAGAGCGTGACGAGCGCCGCGACGATCGCCATGCCGACCGTCGGGTCGAGTCCGGGGAACAGGATGGCGAGGAGACGTCCTCCGCCCACGAACTGGTAGCCGGCGATCGTGAGGTAGGCGATCGCAATCGCCGCGGTCCCGAGAAGTCGCGCCGCCGGGTGGTAGCGCCGCTCGAGCAGATCGGGCACCGTGTACTCGGCGATACGGCGCACCCGGGCGGCGAGAAAGAAGACGATCGCGATCCCCACCCAGGCGCCGGCGCTCATCCACAGCGCCGAAAAGCCCTCACGGAAGGCGCGGCCGGCGCCGCCGAAGAGGCTTCCGGAGCCGATCCAGGTGCAGACCAGGGTGCCGACGAGGATCTGCCACCGGACCGAGCGGCCCGCGACCATGAAGTCGTCCTGGGTCGCGACGCTGCGACTCCGGCGCAGCGCGAGGAACACCAGGATCCCGAGGTAGCCGAGAACCGCGATGACGTAGATCATCTGCCGGTGCGCCGGGCCGGTTCTCACGGTAGCGGCCCCGCCCGGCAGGGAAGAACGGCCAGGCACCCAGGCCCGAGGGGCGCGCCGATGGGGATCCCTTGCCGGCGCGCCGGGCCGGTTCTCGCGGTAGCGGCCCGGCCCGGCAGGGAAGAACGGCCCGGTATCCACGCCCAGAGGCCGCGCCGATGCGGGTCACGCGCCGGCGCGCCGGGCCGCGCGATGGGGATCATTTGCAGGCGCGCCGGGCCGGTTCTCGCGGTAGCGGCCCCGCCCGGCAAGGGGCGACGGCGAAGTACGCCGATGCAGAGCACACCCTCCATCCTACCCGAGTGGATTCCCCGCCCGGATGCCTTCTTCGGGCCGGACGCCTATCGGCCTCGCGGTCAGGGCGCTGCTGTCGCCGGGACCGGTGCGGGGCTCCCCTCCGAAGCGCCGTCCCCGCGCGCCGGGAAGAACCGCGGCCGGATCGAGTCGTCTCCGGCGATCAGCGCTTCGATCTCGTCCAGATCCGCGAGGAACTCCTGCCGGGACACTTCGGTGTACCGCCAGCAGCTCATGATCAATGTGAGATCTCGCCGGTTGTCCACCGAGCGACGCGCCTGTTCGAGGCGCGCTGTCGCGTCCTCGTCGCTCCCGACCGCCCACTGCGCGACGGCGAGACACTGGAGGAAGTTCGGATCCCTGTCGAGGAATGAGGAAGGCGGTCGCGGCCTTGCCCCGAGGCGGCCGCGGGGATCCGCCTCGCGCGAGGCCAGCTCGATGACCCGTCCGAAGTGTTCCGGGTTCACGGTTCCCGTTGCGCTCCAGGTGGCCATGGCGTAGTTGAACGCGTCCGCCAGATCCAGGACCGCGGCACCTTGTCCGTTCGCCTTCAGGAGTGTCTGGGCGTCTGCGGCTCGCCCCGAGCTCAGCCGGAGGATCGCCAGCGAGTGCCTGCGTCTCGCCTCGGCTTCGGGCGCCAGTTCCCCTTCCAGGCGTTCGAGCATGGCGGCGGAGACTCGGCGTACCCGGGTTGAAGCCCTGATGGCGAGCTCGGAGGCGATCTGCAAGCGGTCGCCAGCAGGCGAGTCCTGGACGGCCGGAGTGGCCAGGAGCTCCGCCACTTCGACCTGGCCCACCGCCGCTTCAATGGCCTCCGCGTTCTCGGACGGGTTCCCCATGGCTCGGTGATTCAGTACAGCAAGAGCGTCCTCCGCTGCTCCTTGTACGTCGTCGCGGCCCGCCCGGTGGAGGCTGCGAAACAGGAAGGCCTCGGCTTCGGTCGAGCCTGCCTTGATGGCCCGATCGAAGAGCTCGGCCGCTTGCTCTTCGCGCCGGTGCGTTGCGTACAGGCAACCCAGCTCATAGAGAACTTCGGGATCGCGCCCGTGATGCTCCCGGATCCGAAGGAGCGCACTGTGCTGTCTGTTTCCTTCGAGCAGGCGAGTTCGGCGCCACGCTCCGCCACGAGACTGCCACTGGACATCCCGAATGCGGGCCAGAGCGCCGTCGCGGTCTTCAAGGTTCCCTCGGACGATCGTCTCCACAACGGATCGATATTCGCCGGCCAGCCGACTCCTGGGCCGGTCGCGAACGAAGAGGGACTGATTCAGAAGGGCGAGGCTTGGGTAGTGGTGGACCACGATCGGGTCGTCGGACATCCCCAGTCGGCTGCGAAACGCCTGCATCTGTCGCTGAAGGATCTCATCCTCGTCGTCCAGGTCGGGGACGTTGGACATCAGGAAGTGCAGCGTGATGGGGTTCGCCTGTCTCGTCTCTTCCTCCCGGATCTGCCGGACCACTCTCTCCAGTCCGCGGAGGTTCTGCATGTTCGGGAAGAACACGACGACCACGGCGTCGGGGAGGTGCCGGGTGCAGATTCCGCCGGTGTCGGTGTGCCCGGTTCGCGAGTCCACGAACACCCAGTCCAGCTCCAGCTCCTTCCGCCACTGGGCCTTCATGTCCTCGAAGAGCAGGTAGCCGTCCCGCTTCGCGTAGAGGTGGTTCCAGTCGATTTGCCGGAACTGCAAGTCATATTGGCGCCGTTGGGAGCCCGCCGGCATCACCCACAGCTCGCCTCCAGCCTCTCCGCCCGAGGGGACCTGGTACACGAACTCGCGGACGTCCGGAGAGCGTGCTGTTCGCAGGTATTGGCGTACGAAGTCCACGATTCCCGGCGCTGCCCCCCGAGGACGAAGGGCCTTGATCGTGTCCAGCCCCGGAGCTTCGAGGTCGAAGTCCACGATCAGGACGCGCCGCCCGCGGGCCGCGAGCTCCACGGCGGCGTTCGCGAGCGCCATGGTTCGGCCCACGCCGCCCTTGAACGAGTAGAAGGTCGTGATGTACATCGCGCCGTTGTCGTCAGGCGGCGCGCACTCGGAACACGGGTTGGAGATCGAGAAGGGATCTCGCGTCGCCAACGTGGCGAAACTCCGGGCGCGCCCGGTTCGTGCTGCTGGATGACGCGCCCGGCGAAGTCTCGAACGACGACACCCGGCGTTGGCCGCTTCGCAGCTCATTCGTCAGCCGCCTCAGAGCCCAGACGTTGTCGGGCGACTCCAGGAGCCGGAGGTAGCGGTCGTTCGCCTGGCTCTGGATCAGGATGCCCTTCTCCCAGCGATTCAGGCTCGCAGTGCTCAGGCCGGAGAGTTCAGCGAACCCGGTGCGGGGGAGGCTGTGCGCCTCCCGAATCTCTCGGATCTCACGCGGATTGAGCACGCCGTGGTGGCGGCAGACCGCTTCGTGCATGAGAACCTCGGCCGCATGGCCCAGCGCCTCTGCGTCACAGCCGGTGCAGACCAGGACGGGAATGCGGGCCGTCAGCTCGACGGCGGATTCCCCGACGCCGTAGGGGAACGAATGGTCGTGCCACACGGTCTCGACGGGCGCATCGCACTCGAAGCAGGTCTCGGGGTGATCCTGCGCGGGCTCGACGGATTTCATGACGGGGCTCCTCAGTGGTCGGAGTAGTGGAAGCTTCGGCCGTAGATGCGACCCGGGCGAAGCTCGAGCTTGATGTAGAGGCGGGGTCGGTTCGGTTCGAGACGAATCTTCATGACGTAACCCGTTGCCCCGGCGGGGTGCCGGAGCTTCACGACGTCCACTCGGCTCTGCCTTTCGATCTCGCGGGCGACCAGTTCCCATGCGCTCTCTCTGCTGAATGGGAAGTCGGTCTCCGGGTTGATCACAGTGAAGGGCTCCCACCTGGTTGGGCGAGCCCGCGAGAACGCCGCCGTCCGTCGCCGGGGCTTGCGGGCCAAGGAGGCGATCTGACGCCGAATCTCGACGCTCACCTTGCGATTCTGCGAGATCATATGCTCTGAATCGTGTCGTTTCAAGTCATTCACGTCCTTATCGACAGGCAAATGTGCGTTCATGACTCGCGGCGGCCGAGAGGACGCGGGGGATGCCGGCGAGGTCCAAGTGGGTCTCGACCGGGGCGAACCCGGCGGCTGTGAGCGCCGCGCGCACGGCTGGTTCCTGGTCGGCGCCGATCTCGACGAACAGGCGGCCCCCGGAGCGAAGGGTTCGCGCTGCCATCGGGGCGAGACGCCGAAGAAGCGCGAGACCGTCGGGGCCGCCGTCGAGCGCGAGCCGGGGCTCGTGGTCGCGGACTTCGGGTTCGAGAGTGCTGATCTCTGCCGACGGGATGTAGGGGAGATTCGCGGTCACGAGATCGAGGGACCGCGGCCCGACGGGTCGGAGGAGGTCGGCCCGAACCGGATGGACCCGGGAGGCGAGACCGGTGGCGGCTGCGTTTCGGACGGTGAGTTCGAGCGCCGAGGTCGAGCAGTCCAGAGCGAGAACTCGGGCGGTGGCGATGCGCGACGCAAGGGCCAGCGCGATCGCCCCCGAGCCACAGCCGACATCGGCGATCACGAGGGGGCCCGGAGAACGCGCCTCCGCCCACCGGAAGGCCGCCTCCACGAGAATCTCGGTCTCCGGCCGAGGGATCAGCGCCTCGGGTCCGACGGCTAGGTCGAGGCCGAAGAACGAGACGCGGCCGACCAGGTGCTGGAGCGGCCGTCGCGCCGCCCGGTCCCTGATGAGCGCCTCGAATCGGGAGCGGCCCCGCTCGAAGGCGCGCTCGGCCTCTTCGGGAAGCGTTCCGCCGCCGAAGGCCGCGAGGTCCGCCGCGGTCCAGCCGGTGGCGTGACGGAGAAGGAGACGGGCGTCGAAAGCGGGGGAGGGGACCCCCGCCGCCCGCAGCCGCCGCTCTGCTGCGCCGAGCGCGACCTGGACTGCGTTCCGGGTCGCCCGATCCGATGTCGTCGGCACCGGATATCGGGCGCCGGATGGCTCAGAGCTCCAGCGAGGCGAGCCGCGCCGTCTGCTCGTGCGCCTGGAGCGGCTCGATCAGGGGGTCCAGTTCACCGGCCAGGATCGCGGGCAGCGAGTGGAGCGTCAATGCGATCCGGTGGTCCGTGATCCGGTTCTCCTTGAAGTTGTAGGTCCGGATCTTCTCGCTCCGATCGCCCCGACCGACCTGCCCCCGGCGGGCGGCGGCGACGCGATCCTGTTCCTCCTGGCGGGCGAGGTCCAGCAGGCGGGACTTCAGCACCCGCAGCGCCTTCGCCCGGTTCTTGATCTGCGACTTCTCGTCCTGGCAACTCACGACCAGCCCGGTGGGCGCGTGAGTGATGCGCACCGCCGAGTAGGTCGTGTTGACCGACTGGCCGCCGGGCCCCGACGAGCAGAACGTGTCCACCCGGAGGTCCTTCGGCTCGATTCGCACTTCGACATCCTCGGCTTCCGGAAGCACCGCAACCGTGACGGCGGAGGTGTGGATGCGACCCGAAGCTTCGGTGGCCGGAACCCGCTGCACCCGGTGCACCCCGCTCTCGAACTTGAGGCGGCTGAAGGCGCCGCGGCCCTCGATCACCGCCACGATCTCCTTCAGCCCCCCCACGGGAGTCTCGTTGGCCGAGACCACATCCACCCGGTAGCCGCGAGACTTTCCGTACTGCCGGTACATCCGGAACACCTCGCGGGCGAAGAGCGCGGCCTCGTCGCCGCCGGTCCCCGCGCGCACTTCGAGCAGCACGTTGCGGTCGTCGTCGGGGTCCTTCGGCAGCAGCCGCCTCCATAGATCCGCCTCCACCTCCTCGAGCCCGGCTCGCGCCTCGGCGGCCTCTTCGGCGGCGAGCTCGCGGAGGTCGGGGTCGGAGTCCGAGGCGAGTTCCCGAGCCTCGCGCAGTTGTTCGGTGAGTTCGCGACGCCGGGCCGCCGCCTCGATGAGCGGCGCGAGTTCCGAATGCGTCTTCGACAGCCGGCGGAGACGCACGGGGTTCGAGAGGACTTCCGTCGTCCCCAGCAGCGCCGAGACGTTGCGGTAGCGGACCTCGGCGGCGTCCAGCGACCGCTCCATCCACGAGGCGGCGGGGAGGGGAGAGGTCTTGCTGCTCATCGGGAGCGGAGGCGGAGAGGGCCACGGACGGGCAGACCCGGCCGGGCGGTGACGGCTGTGGTCGCGGCGCGAGCGCGCCCGAGAACGGCGGTCGCTACTTCGCGGCTGCAGCGGCCCGGGCCGCCCGCCGGGACCTCACTTCGCCGTACTTCTGGCGGAATCGCTCGACGCGCCCGGCGGAGTCCACGATCCGCTGCTTCCCGGTGAAGAACGGGTGGCACTGCGAGCAGATCTCGAGGCGCAGATCCGTCTTGCGAGTCGAACGGGTGATGAACGAGGCGCCGCGGGGGGAGGCGTCGCAGGCGCAGGAGACTCGTATTTCCCCGTACGGAGGATGGATGTCGGGACGCATGACGCCGCGCATTCTAGCCGCTGGCGAGTTCCGCAGGAAGAGGCCCCTTCACCGGCCTTGCACCATCGAGTGGAGGAAGTCGCGGTTCGTCCGGGTGGCGCGGATCTTCTCGAGCACGAGGGCCATCGCCTCGACCGGGTCCATGGGCGCGAGGAAGCGGCGCAGCACGCCCATTCGGTGGAGCTCTTCCGGCTTCAGCAGGAGTTCCTCGCGCCGGGTACTGCTCCGGTTCAGGTCGATCGCCGGGAACAGGCGGTGCTCGAGCAGGCGCTGGTCGAGATGGATCTCCATGTTGCCGGTGCCCTTGAACTCTTCGTACACGAGATCGTCGAGGCGACTGCCGGTGTCCACGAGAGCGGTGGCCAGGATCGTCAGCGACCCCGCCTCTTCCGTGTTCCGCGCCGCTCCGAAGAACCGCTTGGGGTACTGGATGGCGCTGGCGTCCATGCCGCCCGAAAGCAGCCTCCCGCGGGAGGACCCCTTGGCATGGTTGTAGGCGCGGGCCAGCCGCGTCAGCGAGTCCAGGAGAATGACGACATCCTTGCCCAGTTCGACGCGGCGCCGGGCGCGGTCCAGCGCCGCCTCGGCCACCTGGATGTGGCGGATGCCCCGCTCGTCGAAGGTGGAGCTGAGCACCTCGGCGTCCACGCTCCGGACCATTTCCGTCACTTCCTCCGGTCGCTCGTCCACGAGCAGGATCAGGAGCTCCACGTCCGGATGGTTCCGTCGCAGCGCGCCCGCGATGGATTGGAGCAGCACCGTCTTGCCTGCCCGCGGGGGGGACACGATCATCCCGCGCTGCCCCGCCCCGATGGGCGCGACGAGATCCACGACGCGCGCCGAGAGGTCGCCGGAGTCGTTCTCCAGCCGCAGCATCCGATCCGGATGGAGCGCGGTCAGCTTGTCGAACTCGAGTCTCTCCGGATCCTCCTCCGCCGGAAGCCCGTTCACTTCCTGGAGGTCGAGCAGCCCGAAGTAGCGCTCCCCGCCGCGAGGACGGCGGATCTCGCCCCGCAGCATGTCTCCGTTGCGCAACTGGTAGCGGCGAATCTGGGCCGGGGAGACGTACACGTCGTTGGGGCCCGGCAGGTAGGAGTTGATCGGCGACCGGAGGAAGCCGAAGCCCTCCACGAGCTGATGGAAGGTCCCCTGGGCGACGACGCGCCCGCCGGCTGTCGTATGGGCTCCCAGGATCCGGTAGAGGAGGTCCTGGCGGTTCAGGTCGTCGGGGCTGGGGATGTCGAGTCCGGCGGCGACCTTTTCCATCTCGCGGGGCGGCATCCGCGCCAGCTCGGCGGTGTGGAGCGTCGGTCCGGCCGCCGGGGCTTCCTCGGGGACGCTGGATCCCGAACGAACCTTCCGGGGCTTGCGTCGGGCCGCGCCGGCGCCGGAGTTCAACGCCATTCCCTCACCTTCGCAGCGATGAGCTGGCGCACGCGCGGGATTCCGGCGCGCGCCCCCTTCACCGGGTTCCGCGCCGGGGGCCGAATCGAGCAGGCGATGACCGGGACTTCGCCACCCTCGCCGTAGGCCTCCTCGAGCATCCGGATCCGCCGGACGGCCTGACCACGCTTCAGCCGGTCCGCCTTCGTCGCGACGACCGCCACCGGGCGTCCGCTGCTCTTCAGCAGATCGAACGCCTGGCGATCGCTGGCGAGCGGATCACGGCGCGGGTCCACGAGAAGGAGACTGAGCACCAGGCACTCCCGCCCGGTGAGATAGGCCAGGATGACTCCTTCCCAGGTGGCGCGCACCGCCCTCGGGACGCGGGCGTAGCCGTAGCCGGGCAGGTCCACGAAGCGGTGGGTGTCGCCGATCCGGAAGAAGTTGACCATGCGGGTTCTGCCCGGCGCCCGGGAGACCCGGGCGAGCCCGCGCCGCCCGGCCAGGCGATTCAGCAGGCTCGACTTCCCGACATTGGAGCGCCCCACGAAACTGATTTCGGGGAGGGCCGGAGGCGGGAAGCTGTCCGGGCTGGACGCGCTCCCGAGAAACGCGACCGGATCGGTCGAAGCCGTTCGCTTCGGCGCCTTCGCGCGCGTCCGGCGGGCCGGAGTACGGGTCGGGGCGGCGGGCCCTTGGGGCATGGGACTGCGGAGGGAAGGGGAGGCGGAGGGTCGAAGGTCGGCGGCGGTCAGCCTGCCTTCTTGGACAGGACGGTGACCGGAGCGGCGCCACCGACCACGAATTCGCGGGTGATGACGACTTCCTGCACCTGCTTGCGGGACGGCAGGTCGTACATGAGATCCAGCATCAGATCCTCGATGATCATCCGGAGGCCGCGAGCGCCCAGTTCCCGCTCCGAAGCGCGTCGGGCGATCTCGTCGAGGGCGTCGTCGGTGAATCGGAGCTCGACGCCTTCCTCGCGCAACAGCGTCTGGTACTGCTTCACGATGGCGTTCCGCGGTTCGGTCATGATCCGGACCAGCTCGGGCTGGCCGAGGTGTCGCAGGGCGGCCACGACCGGCATGCGGCCGACGAACTCGGGGATCAGCCCGTAGCGGATGAAGTCGCTGGGCTGGACCAGATGGAGGGTGGCGGCGCGGCGCGCCCGGGCGCTCTCGGGAACCTCGGCTGCGAAGCCGAGCGCGCGGCGGCCCACCCGGCGTTCGATGATGGACTCGAGTCCCACGAACGCTCCCCCGCAGATGAACAGGATGTTCGTGGTGTCCACCTGGTGGAATTCCTGGTGGGGATGCTTGCGGCCGCCCTGCGGAGGGACGCTGGCCACGGTTCCTTCGATGATCTTCAGGAGCGCCTGCTGCACCCCCTCTCCCGACACGTCGCGGGTGATCGAGGGGTTTTCGTCCTTCCGGCAGACCTTGTCGATCTCGTCCACGTAGATGATGCCCTCCTGCGCGCGGGCGATGTCCTCGTCCGCGGCCTGGAGCAGCTTCAGGATGATGTTCTCGACATCCTCGCCGACATACCCCGCCTCGGTCAGCGTGGTCGCGTCCACGATCGTGAACGGCACATCGAGGATGCGCGCGAGCGTCTGGGCGAGCAGGGTCTTGCCGGTTCCGGTCTCGCCCACGAGAAGGACATTGCTCTTGCTCAACTCGATGCCGTCCGGATTCGATCCGTTCGCGGCGCGCCCCAGCCGGATGCGCTTCGCGTGGTTGTACACCGCGACAGAGAGCTTCTTCTTGGCCTCCTCCTGTCCGACAACGTAGTCGTCGAGTCGGGTCTTGATCTGCTCCGGGGTCAGAGCCTGTCGCCGTGGTCTGGCCGGTCGCCCCGCGGCGCCCCGCGGCGAGCGCGCCCGCTCGGCGATGATGTCGTTGCAGATGCCGACGCACTCGTCGCAGATGTAGATCTGGCCCGGGCCGGCGATCAGGACGACCGAGCCCTGCTTCTTGTTGCAGAACGAGCAGGTGAGGGTCTTGTCGGAGCCGCCGCCGGAGCCGCCGGTTCCGGATCTCGGCCTCGCCGGGGTCCGGGGGGGCTGTCGTCCGCTCTTCATCGGTTGGCGCCGGATCCGCGGGGCGACTCGCCGTACTCCCGGTGCGGGCCGATCGTCGGCGCCCATCCGGCGGACCGGAAGGAAATTGTAGCCAGCTCCTCCCCCGCGTCCTCGGGGATGCTCGGTGAGGGCTGCGAGGCTCTCATCGCCGGCTCTCGATGATCGTGTCCACCAGCCCGTAGTCGCGCGCCTCGGCCGCGTTCATGAATCGGTCCCGCTCGATGTCGCGGGCGATCTCCGCCTCCGGCCGACCGGTGTGCCGGGAGAGGATCCCGACGAGCTGGGCGCGTACCCGCAGGATTTCGTTCGCGCGGATCTGGATGTCCGTCGCCTGGCCCTCCACGCCTCCGAGCGGCTGGTGGATCATCACGGTCGCGTTGGGAAGCGCGTGCCGTTTTCCCGGCGTTCCCGCCGCGAGCAGCACGGCGGCCATGCTGGAGGCCTGTCCCAGGCAGTAGGTGATCACGTCGGGGCGGATGAACTGCAGCGTGTCGTAGATCGCGAGCCCGGCGCTCACAGCGCCTCCCGGCGAGTTGATGTAGAGCGAGATTTCCTTTTCCGGATCCTCGGACTCGAGGAAGAGGAGCTGCGCGACGACCATGTTGGCGAGCGCTTCCGTGATCGGCTGACCGATGAAGACGATGTTGTCGCGCAGGAGACGCGAGTAGATGTCGTACGCGCGCTCGCCGCGTCCGGTCTGTTCCACCACGATCGGGATCGGGGTGTAGCCGCGGATGGATGGAGTCCGGGTGGGGTGGTCGGTCATGGAAGGGGCCTTCGGCGTGGGGTTCATGGGCTGGGACTCAGCGGGGCGCGGCGGCTCGCTCCAGCAGGAAATCGAGCGCCGCCTTGCGGGTTTCGAGGAGGCGCAGTTGCTCGAGCTCGCCGTCGGACTCCAGGGTCGCCTTCACGGCCGCCGCCGACTTCCCGGTCCTCTCGGCCAGTCTCCCGATCTGTCCCGCGACCGCGCCGTCCGCGGGCCCGATGCCTTCCTGCTGCGCCAGGGCGTCCAGCAGGATGCTCATGCGGACCCGGCGCTCGCACTTCGCCTTGATCCGGGGGACGATCGGCCGGATCCTCTCTT
The DNA here is from genome assembly GCA_022822745.1 of Acidobacteriota bacterium. Taxonomy (GTDB): domain Bacteria; phylum Acidobacteriota; class Vicinamibacteria; order Marinacidobacterales; family Marinacidobacteraceae; genus JAJEAO01. The sequence continues at coordinate 6,379 of JAJEAO010000043.1, read as the reverse complement.
CGGCCTCCTTCTGGTCCATGCCTCCGGCCTGCGCCGTCGAGATCGCCTTCGAGATCTCCGCTCGAAGGTCATTCTGCACCAGCGCCTCCGGGGGGTCCACCGGGTTCCGCTTGAGCACCGCCTCGACGACCTCGTCGTGGAAGCGCATCTCCTCCTGCTCCTTTGCCTGCTTCCGGAGGCGGTCCCGGATCGTGCCGCGGAGCGCGAGGAGCGAATTCGCCCCCACGGCCCGGGCCAGCTCGTCGTTCACCGGCGGCAGTCTTGGCGCCCGCACCTCCTTCACGGTGAAGGCGATCCGTTTTCCGCCTCCGACGGCGACCGCCGTCTCTCCCACGCGCTTCCCCTGGAAGGCCTCGTTCAGCGGACGCAGTTCCGCCTCCCTCCCGACATGGAACCCCGCGTTCTCGCGGTGCGTGGGGGGCGCCGAGGGGTCGTCGGGGTCGGTCTCCTCGACGTCGCCGACGACCAGGTCGCCGTCCCGGACGCCCCGGCCGGAGACCGTCTCGTACGGCGCCCGCTCTTCCCGGATCCTCTCGAGAGTCGCGAGGATCTGCTCCTCGCCCACCGGGATCGGAACGCGCTCCACCTCGACGCCGTCGAGTTCGACCTCGCCGATGTCCGGCCAGACCTCGAAGGCGACTGTCGCGTGGAGGGGTTCACCCCGCTCGAGGACGAGCTCGCCCTCCACATCGGGCGGCGCGAGCGGCTTCGCGCCGAGCTCGGTGATCGCGTGCCGAGTCGCGCTGCCGATCAGGCCCCACGCCGATTCCCGGAGGACTTCCTTCCCGTAGCGGGCCTCGATGCGCGCCTTCGGCGCCCGACCCCGGCGAAAGCCCGGCATGTGCACCTTGCGCCGGATCCGCCGGAGTTCGGCCTGCACCCGTTCTTCGAGCGGGGCGGCCGGGATCGTGATCCGGAGCCGGCGGGCAGCCTGCCCGTTCTCCCGCACTTCGTAGCGGAGTCCCGGAATTCCGCTGTCCGCCGTCCGACGGGCGGAAGAGCCGGAGGGGAACGGCGTGGATACTGATGCTGCGCTCATGAGAACCCGGGGGTCGTGGAGGGACGGGCGGAGTGCGGAAACAGGGGGCGGTCGGGCTGGTGCGAAAGGGGGGACTCGAACCCCCACGGGTCACCCCACCGGATCCTAAATCCGGCGCGTCTGCCAGTTCCGCCACTTCCGCAGCGCCGTTTGCGGCGCGCCCCGCGATGCCCGAAGGCGAGGGAGCGAACCTTCCCGAAGCGCCGATCTTACCCGGATCCCCGGCCCTATACTCGGTTCCGCCGTTCCGGCGCGGCGTCTGCCGGGGCGGGATCGGCTGGCGAAGCACCGTGAGACAGCGCCCCATCATGAGACAGCGCCCGTTCGTGAGACCGTGACCCATCCGCTCGGCATCGAGGATCCGAATCGAGGATCCGACGCCGCGCCCGGATCCTCCCGGCGGGGTTCGCCGGACCGCCGCGGAACCGTGATCGCGAACGGTCTGTCCCCTCCACCGAAGGCGCTTGCGGCGCCCCTCGGACATCGTCGGGCGAGGGAGAACGTCAGGGGGAGAACCGTCGGGAGACGGCCACTTCGCGGCGCGCTGGTGCCGAAGCAGGGATTTGAACCCTGACACTCGCAAGGAGTACTGCGCCCTGAACGCAGCGCGTCTGCCGTTCCGCCACTTCGGCGCGCGAGGGCGGCGATTCTAGCAGTCCGTGTCGTCCCGCTCCGCGCGCACGCGAGCCGGCCGCCGGCGGAGGCCGAGCGAGGCCTCGGCCGCGCCTCGCTCGATGCGCGGGCGCTTCACCGGAGGGCGCGCCGGGGACGGCTGGGTCGCGCCCGTGGACGCCGGCGAGGATCTGCACATCACCCGCTCCCGGCTCGGCGGCGCGCTTCCCGGAGATCTGGTGGAGGCGGAGGTTCGATTCCGGTCGCGGCGCGGGCGGCTCGAGGGCGAAGTGCTCCGGATCCTCGAGGGCGGCGCCGACCGGGTCGTGGGGCAGGTGACCGGGGAGCGGACCCTTGCCGTCTGGGACCGTCAGTGGTCCCGCGAGCTGAGGCTCGCGCCGGGGCGTGGGCGCGGAGCCGCGCCCGGCGACCTGGTCAGCGTCCGGATCCGTCGCGCCCGTTCGCCTCACCGACCCGCGATCGGGGAAGTGGAAGGGGTCTTCGGGGCCGCCGATGATCCGGCGGCGGAGCTGAGGGCGATCGTCTCGCGCTACCGGATCCGCGACGATTTCCCCGAGGACGCCCTCCGACAGGCGGCCGCTGCGCCGACCGCGGTGGGTCCGGACGATCGCGCCGGTCGCGAGGACCTTCGCGACCGGCCCATCCTCACCCTCGATCCGGCCGACGCGAAGGACCACGACGACGCGATCGAGGCGGTCCGGCTGCGCGGCGGCGGTTACCGCATCGGGGTCCACATCGCGGATGTGGGCCACTACATCCCGACGGGGAGTCCGGTGGACCGGGAGGCGCAGCTTCGCGGCGCTTCGGTTTACTTCCCGGAGCGAGCCGTGCCGATGCTGCCGGAAGCGCTGTCATCCGGGATCTGCTCGCTCGTCGAAGGTCGAGACCGGTTGACCCGGTCGGTGGATCTCGAGATCGGTCCGGACGGCGAGCTCCGGCGGGCGCGCGTCCATCGCGCGGTCATCGCCAGCGCGGCCCGGCTCTCCTATGCGGACGGGGCGCGTCTGCTCGCCGGGGGGAACGGCGGCGTCGTCGGTGACGCCGTTCGCGTGATGGGGCGGGCCGCCGCCCTTCTGGCCCGCGCCCGGAGGCGACGCGGCGCGCTGGATCTGGATCTTCCGGAGCCGCGCCTCGAGTGCGACGCGCAGGGCAACCTGACGGCGGCGCGTTACGCCGAGCGGACCGACGCCCACCGACTCGTGGAGGAGTTCATGCTGCTGGCGAACCAGGCGGTGGCCGAGCGGCTGCGCCGCGCCGGCGCGGCGGCCCTCCACCGGGTCCACGCCGCGCCCGCCGAGGCGCGCGTCCACCGGTTCGAGGATCTGCTCGTCGCCTTCGGCGAGCGCCTGCGAGCGCCGTCGGAAGTCCTCCGTCCGGTCCACTTCGCCCGGCTCGGGGAGCGGATCCGGAAGCGGCCCGAGGCGCGGTTCCTTCAGCGACGGATGCTGCGGGCGATGAAGCCCGCCGAGTATTCGGCTCGGCCATCGGGGCACTTCGCGCTCGCGCTCCCGGACTACGTCCACTTCACCTCTCCGATCCGCCGCTATCCGGATCTCGTGGTCCACCGCGCGCTCGACCGGCCCCCGGAAGACGCCGCCGGCGCCGACCTCGCCGACCTCGCCCGCAACTGCTCGACCGCCGAGCGCGCCGCCGAGGCGGCGGAGCGGGCGCTCGTGGAGCGCCGGATCTCGCGCTGGATGCGAGGCCGGCTGGGCGACATCTTCGCCTCCCGCGTCGCCGAGACCGGGCGCTTCGGCCTGGTCGTGGAGCTGGATGAAGTCCCGGCGCGAGGCCGGATTCCCCTCGCCGCCCTCTCGGGGGAGCGTTTCCGGTTCGACCGGAGGGATTTCTCGCTACGCTCGCGCGCGAGCGGCAGAAGGTTCCGGATCGGCGACCGCGTCGAGGCGCAGCTCGTCCGCGTGGATCCGCTCGGAGGGGGCCTCGAGTTCCATCTCGTCTGACGCCGGGAGGTTCTTCGTCCGGGCGGGGAGCTCCAGCCAGAACCGGGATCCGCGCCTCGGGGCGCTGCGAAGCCGGATCGCTCCGCCGAGCAGCTCGGCGAGGTGGCGCGCGATCGCGAGGCCGAGCCCGGTCCCCCCCACGGCCCGGGAACGGGCGGGGTCCACCCGGTAGAAGCGCTCGAAGATCCGGCTTCGGTGCCGCTTCGGGATCCCGACGCCCTGGTCCACCACCGCGATCCGGAACACCCGTCGCTTTCTCTCGATCAAGAGATCCACCCGGGTGCCGTCCTCCGAGTACTGGATCGCGTTCGCCACCAGGTTTTCGAGGATTTCGGTGACCAGCGTGGGGTCGGTCCAGACTCTCGGGTCGCCACCGAACCGGTGGACGCGCAGATCGCGTCGTCCCGCCTTCACCCGCGCCGACTCGCCGACGGTCTCCACGAGGCGCTGCAGGTTCGTCGGGGAAGGGTCGGCTTCCAGCTTGCCGGCCTCGATCCGGGCGAGCCGCAGGAGATCGTCCGTGAGCCGCGACAGCCGGATCACGTGCTCCCGGATGATTTCCAGGAATCGTCGTCGCTCCGGCCCTTCCTCGAGGTCACTGTCGAGCAGTGTTTCCGAGAATCCCCGGATCGCGGTCAGCGGCGTCTTGAGTTCGTGGGAGAGGTTCGCCACGAAGTCGCGCCGAACCCGCTCGAGCGCCCGCAGCCGGGTCACATCCATGAGGACGAGGACGGCGCCGACCGGCGCCCGACTCCGGTCGCGCGGCGCGAGGGGGCCCTCGCCCTCGAACGCCGGATCCCGGGCGCGGACCGGGGCGGCGCGGGCCAGGATGTCGCGCCCGGCGACCGGAACCTCGCGCTCCTTCGACTTGCCCCGCATCGCGGCCTTCACCATCTTCATCAGGCGCTTGGCTTCGAGCACGCGCCGCGCCTCCCGACCCCGGTACTCGCGCCACGAACCTCCGGGCAACGACAGCAGCTCGCGGAACGCCCCATTGAGATACTCGATGCGGAGATCGCGGTCGAGGACGGCGACGCCCTCGAGCATGCTGGAGAGGATCGTGGCGCCCTGGTTCTTCTCGGCGGTGAGCGACTCGAACGACCGCCGGAGGGCGTCGGCCGTCCGGTTCAGGGACGCGAGCAGCGTGTCGAGCTCGTCCACGCCGGGCGCCGCGGATTCGGGTCGAAAGTCTCCCTGCGCCACCCGCTCGGAAAACTGCACCAGCCGGTCCACCCGGTCGGCGAACCGGCGGGCGTACCACCAGGCGACCCCGGCTGCCGTGAGCGCGGCCAGAAGCGTCACCAGCGCGACCGGGGTCAGGATGGCGCGGATCGTTTCCTCGATGCGTACCACCGGCTCCGACAGGCGAAGGACCGCGTCGGGGTTCCACGGGAGCTGCACCGCCACGTAGGAGAGTTCTTCGCCGCGGGTGTCCGAGAACCGCTGGGAGCGCCCGTATCCCGACGCGAACGCCGCCAGAACCTCGGGCCGGTCGGCGTGGTTGTCCATGATCGCCGGGTTCTCGTGCGAGTCCGCGATCACGGCGCCGTCGCGCGCGATCACCGTGACCCGGCGCTCCGCCGCCGTCGGAGTCCGTCGGTCGGGGTCGGCCTCGAAGGCGGCGAGTCCCATCGCCCACCGCACCGTCTCCGCGGGCGAGTCGTCCCGGGGCCGCGATCCGAGGGCGATCTCGGCCTTCGCGTCCAGGTTGGCGAAGGAGGCCGCCTCGGCATTGCCGCGGACCACGCGTTCCGTCGTCAGCAGGACCGTGAACAGGGAGGCCGCCGCGACCAGAACGCTCGCGCCGGCGAGCCGGAGAGCGAGCCGCGAGGGGCGGCCGGAGCCGCGCCGGCGGACTCGCGCCGCGCCGGTCAATCCGGGAGCTCGAAGCGGTAGCCCGCCCCCCGCACGGTGGCGAGCAGGGACGGGCCGCCGGGAGGATCCACCTTCTGTCGCAGCCGGCGGATGTACACGTCCACGCTGCGCTGCGTGATGTACTTCTCCCGGCCCCAGACCCGATTCAGGATCTCCCGTCGGGAGAACACCCGTCCCGGATGCGACGCGAAGTGGTGGAGCAGCCGGAATTCGAGATGCGTCACCGGGAGATCGGCGCCGCCGCGATGGACCCGGTGCGAGGTCGGATCAATGACCAGATCCCCCACCCGCAGGGTCTGGCGCGGGGCCGCCTCGGCGGGGCGGGCGGCGCGCGCGGCGCGGCGAAGGAGCGCGCCCACCCGAGCGGTGAGTTCCCGGGGGCTGAACGGCTTGCGCACGTAGTCGTCGGCGCCCAGCTCGATGCCGGCGATCACATCGGCTTCCTCGCCCCTCGCAGTCAGCATGATGACGGGCAGGTCCGCGAGCTGGCGGTCGGCCCGGATGATCCGGCAGACCTCGAAGCCGCTCATCTCGGGGAGCATCAGGTCGAGAATGAGCAGATCGGGACGCTCCTCCCGGATCTTCCGGAGACCTTCCTTGCCGGTCAGCGCCGATCGCACCCGGTAGGACTCCCGCTCCAGGTTGAAGCGCAGGAGTTCGACGATGTCCGGGTCGTCTTCGATGGCGAGTATCGTCTTCACGGCCGGATCCGGGGCTCGGTTTTTCAACTCTAGGAGTATGCGCGACAGGAGTGGCCTACATCCGGCGTGAACCGAGCCGGGATCCCTATTTGGCCCCTACAGTACACGGTTCAACGGCCCAGGACCGCTTCCGGGACCCGAAATAGGCCTCACGAGGCGTTCTGGAGGCC